>CAMBXJ010000093.1 GCA_945871455.1 Asaia bogorensis | reverse complement strand
CTTGCGGGAGCCGCTCATGGGTGGGTGTGACCCGCGATCGGGGGGATCGGCGCAGTCTGCATGTCGGCACGGTTCCTGAACGCGTGAGGGCGAACGTCCACCTGTTTATACCGCCGCCCCTATCGCAAAGCAACGTCCACGAAGGGCCTAATCGTATCAATAATGAGTAATTTGGTCAATTTATGGTACTTAAACGACCGACGCAAAGACCCTTGACGTCCTGGTATACAAAATACAAAATGCCATTAGAACAACGGACCACCCCCTTGGCAAGCCCAGACGCCCCAGCGCCACGCCTTCGGATCGAACCGCTCGATGTCAGCCTCGGCCTGCGCAAACAGGCATGTGAGGCGATCAAGCGCGCCATCACCGAAATGGACATCTACGGCACCAAGGAGGACATCAGGCTCGACGAACGCCAGCTGTCGCAGGATCTCGGCGTCAGTCGCACGCCGATCCGCGAAGCGCTGTCGATCCTGGAACAGGAAGGCTTCGTCCGCTCCATCCCGCGCCGCGGCATTCATGTGGTGCGGAAGTCCAAGCGCGAAATCGTCGAGATGATCACCGTCTGGGCCGCGATCGAGAGCATGGCGGCCCGTCTCGCCGCCCCGCGCGTCACACCGGCGGACCTTACGGGTTTGCGCGGCTTCGTCGATGCGTTCCAGGACGATCCCAGCGGGCAAATCGGCGAATACTCTGACGCCAACATGGAATTCCACAAGGCGATCATCCGTCTGGGCGGGATCGACCTGATGACGGGGCTGACGGACACGCTGTTCATCCACATGCGCGCCGTCCGCGCCGTCACCATGACTCAGGACAACCGCGCTCGGCGTTCCATCGCCGATCACCGTGCGATCATCGCGGCACTGGAAGCGCGGGACGCCGATCTCGCGGAACGGCTGGTGCGGGAGCACACGATGGGCCTTGCCGCCCATGTCGAACAACACGGCGATTTCCTGGACGAGCGACCCCAGGACGAACCGCGTCGCCGCTACGCATAGAAAAGGGAGGAGCAACCATGCCCGCAGCACCTGAACCGAACGTCGAGGAAGCCGAACTGACGGACGGGTTCCATCTGGTCATCGACGCGTTGAAGTTGAACGGCATCAAGCCGATCTACGGCGTGCCGGGCATTCCGAACACCGATCTGGGCCGTCTGGCGCAGGCGGAGGGGATGCGGGTGATCTCGTTCCGCCATGAGCAGAACGCGGGCAACGCTGCCGCGATCGCCGGGTTCCTGACGAAGACGCCGGGCATTTGCCTGACGGTCTCGGCGCCGGGGTTCCTGAACGGTCTGGTGGCGCTCGCCAACGCGACGACCAACTGCTTTCCGATGATCCTGATCAGCGGTTCATCGGAGCGGGAAATCGTCGACCTGCAGCAGGGCGATTATGAGGAGATGGACCAGCTTGCCATCGCCAAGCCGCTCTGCAAGGCGGCGTTCCGCGTGCTGCATGCGGCCGATATCGGCATCGGCGTCGCGCGCGCGATCCGGGCCGCGGTGTCGGGGCGGCCGGGCGGGGTATATCTCGACCTGCCCGCGAAACTGTTCGGCCAGGTGATGGACGCCGAGGCCGGTCGCCGATCCCTGGTGCGGGTGATCGACCCGGCACCGGCGCAGATCCCGGCGCCGTCCGCGGTGGAGCGTGCGTTGGATGTGCTGCGCGGTGCGAAGAAGCCGTTGATCATCCTGGGCAAGGGCGCCGCCTACGCCCAGGCCGACGACGACATCCGCGCGCTGGTCGAAAAAAGCGGCATTCCCTACATCCCGATGAGCATGGCCAAGGGCCTGATCCCCGACACCCATCCGCAGTGCGCCGCCGCCGCGCGGTCCACCGTGCTGGCCGAAAGCGACGTCGTGATGATGATCGGCGCGCGCCTGAATTGGCTGCTGAGCCACGGCAAGGGGCGGCAATGGGGACCGCCGGGGTCGAAGAAGTTCATCCAGATCGACATCGAGCCGCGCGAGATGGACAGCAATGTCGAGATCGCCGCGCCGCTGGTGGGCGATATCGGCTCCTGCGTCGGCGCCTTGCTGAAGAGCATGGGCGATGGCTGGGCGGTGCCGCCGGCCGAATGGACGCAGTCGATCAACGCCAAGAAGGAACAAAACATCGCGCGGATGGCGTCGCGTCTCGGCAAGAATTCCATCCCGATGGACTACCATTCGGCGCTGCGGGTGCTGCGGGATGTGATCAGGGACCGCCCGGACGCGATCCTGGTGAACGAGGGCGCCAACACGCTGGACCAGGCTCGCGGCGTGATCGACATGTATCAGCCTAGGAAGCGCCTGGATGTCGGCACCTGGGGCGTGATGGGCATCGGCATGGGCTTTGCCGTCGCGGCAACGATCGAGACCGGCAAGCCGGTGCTCGCCATCGAGGGCGACAGCGCGTTCGGCTTCTCCGGCATGGAGGTCGAAACGATCTGCCGCTACAACCTGCCGGTCTGCGTTGTGGTCTTCAACAATGACGGCATCTATCGCGGCGATGGCGTCAACCCGACCGGTGGCGCCGATCCGGCCCCCACCATGTTCGTCCCAGGCTCTCGTTACGACCGGATGATGGAAAGCTTCGGCGGGGTCGGCGTGCATGTCACGACTCCCGACGATCTGAAGCGCGCTGTTGACGCGGCCATGGACTCCGGCCGCCCCACCCTGATCAACGCGGTGATCGACCCGGCCGCGGGCAGCGAAAGCGGCAATATCGGCAATCTCAACCCCAAAAGCGCCCTGACCAAGAAGGGAGGAGCCTAACATGTCCAAAGCACTCGACGGCGTACGCATTCTCGACTTCACGCATGTCCAGTCCGGCCCGACCTGCACGCAGTTGCTGGCGTGGTTCGGCGCCGACGTGATCAAGGTGGAGCGTCCCGGCGTGGGCGATATCACCCGCGGCCAGTTGCAGGACATCAAGGGCGTGGACAGCCTGTATTTCACGATGCTGAACCACAACAAGCGGTCCATCACCATCGACGGGCGCAATCCCGGCGGCAAGGAAGTGCTGGAAGCACTGGTAAAATCCTGCGACGTGATGGTGGAGAATTTTGCCCCCGGCGCACTGGATCGCATGGGCTTCACGTGGGAGCGGGTGCAGGAACTCAATCCCCGCATGATCCTGGCGTCCATCAAGGGGTTCGGCCCCGGCCCGTATGAGGACTGCAAGGTCTACGAGAACGTGGCGCAATGCGCGGGTGGTTCGGCGTCCACCACCGGGTTCGACGATGGCCCGCCGATGGTGACCGGCGCGCAGATCGGCGATTCCGGCACCGGGCTGCATCTGGCGCTGGGCATCGTGTGCGCCCTGTACCATCGCAACACGACCGGGCGCGGTCAAAAGGTTGATGTCGCGATGCAGGATGGCGTGCTGAACCTCTGCCGGGTCAAGCTGCGCGACCAGCAGCGCCTGGCGCATGGGCCGCTGACCGAATTCCCACAGTATCCGGACACGCCTTTCGGCGATTCCGTGCCTCGGTCCGGCAACGCATCCGGCGGCGGGCAGCCGGGCTGGATTCTAAAATGCAAGGGGTGGGAGACCGATCCCAACGCCTATATCTACTTCATCGCCCAGGCGCCGGTGTGGGAAGCAATCTGCGACGTGATCGGCAAGCCGGAATGGAAGACCGATCCGGATTACGCCAAGCCCGCTGCCCGCCTGCCACGCCTGAAGCATATCTGGGACACGATCGAAGCCTGGACCATGACCAAGACCAAGTTTGAGGCCATGGACATCCTGAACAAATACGACATCCCCTGCGGCCCGATCCTGTCGATGAAGGAAATCGCCGAGGAACCGTCGTTGCGCGACACCGGCACGGTGGTGGAAGTCGATCATCCGACGCGCGGCAAGTATCTGTCGGTGGGCAACCCGATCAAGATGTCGGAGCATGTGTCGGAAGTGAAGCGATCCCCGCTGTTGGGGGAGCACACGGAAGAGATCCTGCGCCAGGTGCTTCAATTCGACGACGGGACAGTGTCGCGGTTGCTCGCGTCCGGTGGGTTGGGGGCGGTGAAGCAAGCGGCGGAGTAGCTGGACAGGGCGTATGAAGCGCCCGCCCCAGCGGCTGGACTTACCGGCCCGTCGGTCGGACAACGATAAGCGTCGATTGCATCCGGCACCGGATATGGCGACGCTCTCTCGTCTGTCCGATCACGTTTGCTACCGAGGAATTGCCAAACACAAGGCCCATCCGACCGAATTTGGCCTGGCAACCGGATCGATCCGGCGCGGCGACGCCACCCTCTGTGACGAACATGCGGGATTTGATCGTTGGGCGATGGCGGGCATTCCGCAACTGCTCAGACGCGGGATAGATGCCGGACTGGTCGGCAAGACGCTGGATCGAGGCGTCCCGACCATCATCTGGACGATATCCGGCACCGGGTGGATATTCGAGGTTCGGCTGACCAACGTGGCCGTATTCGAATACAATGGATATCCGGTCCGTCCGACGGAGGCGATCGCCGAACCTGTGTATGTGCGTTTCAGGGATTGGGCCGCGGGAGAAGGCACCGATGAGGATCGCGAAGCCGCGACGATGTGCAAGGCGCTCTACGGATTCAGGCGATGACGTCGTTTGAGATCGACGTCAGGCGCGAGGACGATGGCGACCTAGCCGGCATCGCCATACGCGCGGACGGCGTCACGCTCACCCGCTTGATGCGACCGAACAACCCGGTCGCCAGCGACTATCTGGTTGCTCCACCAGTCCAACTGGCCTTTTGGGTCATCGATCACTGGTGGCGACTCCGGTGGGAGTGTCTTCCTGCCGCCGGCCTGTCCGCGGTTTGGCGCCTTTCCCATGATCTGTCGTCGATCGGCGGTGGTTTCGCTTGGCCCAGGTTGACCCTGTGGGGCGAAGAGGATCGCGTTGGACTGTTCGTACAGTCCGATCCTGTCGGGGTTGTTGGCCCGGTTCGGTATCTGGTGGACAGTCAGGTCCTCTTCGTTCCCGCAAAGAAATTTGAACAAGAGATCGACGATTTCCTTTCAAATGCTCTCGATTCTCATGTCGATGATAAGGCCGATCGCGCAGCTCTGCGGTCCGCCCTGACATCCCTGCGGGCGGAGCGCGGGGATACAGCGCTTGCGGAATGGCGTCGGTTGGAGGCACGACTCGGGTATGATCCGGATGAGGCACCAAGCCACACGATGGATGAATTGGCCGAACTCGCCGAACGCTATGGACTGGGCGGGATCGAGGAAGCCGCCGCGGCGGCGCCAGGAGCCGATGCCGGGGCAATCGTACGACAGGAAATTGATGCGGCAGTCGCGTCTCATCTCGAGTGCGACTTTGGCGTCGCCTTGTCCAAAGGCCCCTTACCATCGCTCGCGATTGAAAGTGACCAAACGGCCACACGGCCAGTCCGCAAAACTCGGACCGTGCCGGTTCCCGTCTACGACATCCCGCGATATCCAATGCTTCGGAGCGAACTGCCTTGGAAAGCGGCGGAACAAGCAGCCGACTGGGTGAGAATTGGGCAGGGGGTCGGTCGTGGGCCGCTGCGTAACAAGAGATTGGCCGAATTGCTTGGCACGCGGAAAGAAGCCTTCGATCCAGTCCCGAAGCCAGGCGTCGCCACGCGTCCATACGGGATACGCCTGAAGAACGAGAGCGGTAGCCGCGATCGGATCGTATTGCGATCACGCTGGCCGCAAGCCAGACGGTTCGAAATGGCCCGGGCGTTGGGCGATGCGATCTGGGCGGACCACGACAAGCTCGGTCCGCTTGCTGCATCGAACACGTCGCGCCAGAAATTCCAGCGCGCGTTCGCTCAAAGCCTGCTGTGCCCCTTTGACGATCTGATGGCCTACATGGGAGCCGAACGGCCTGGGGCGTCAGATGTCGAGGC
Source organism: Asaia bogorensis (assembly GCA_945871455.1). Taxonomy (GTDB): domain Bacteria; phylum Pseudomonadota; class Alphaproteobacteria; order Acetobacterales; family Acetobacteraceae; genus Rhodopila. Next base: position 4,784 of record CAMBXJ010000093.1, on the reverse strand, counting down.
TGCCGCGCGCCACTTCCACGTGTCGGAGCAGGTTGTCCGTACCGTCCTTGTCAATAAGGGGATTCTGGGTCAGGCAAATCTGAGCATGCATGAACAAGGGTCGGCGCAACCCCATCAGTTTGCGGAGGCCGTTGACGGCACGTGAGGCTCCGCGGACACACGAAGACGATGTCGCGCCATCATCCCGACCAGGCCAACCGCGAAGACCGGTGATGCGCATGACAGATCGCCACCGCCAGAGCGTCCGACGCATCCGATCGCCGGATCGTTGCCCCCGGCAGCAAGCGGCGCACCATCATCTCCACCTGGTCCTTGTCCGCCCCGCCGGTCCCCACCACCGCCATCTTGACCGTCTTGGCCGCGTACTCCGTCACCGGCACACCCGCCAACGCGGGGGCCAGCAAGGCCACCCCACGCGCATACCCGAGCTTCAAGGTCGCGGCACCGTTCCGGTTGACATAGGTTTCTTCGACGGCGGCCTCGGCCGGATGGTGCAATTCCAACAGCGCCATTAGCCCGTCATGCAGGATTTTCAGCCGCTCCGGCACCGGGGTCGCGGCATCGGTCGCGATCACCCCATCGGCGATGTGGCGCAGCCGGTTGCCATGGGATTCGATCAACCCCCAGCCGGTATAGCGCAAACCCGGATCGATACCCAACAACATGACCATGCGCGAATCGGACCTTGTGCATCTGCAAGGACGCTATAGAGGTCGCGCGCCATTGTCGGCACGGATTTGCGCCGGCGCGCCGCCTCGCCCCCAGCCCGTTCAGGCCGACAGCCGCTGCATCACCGCATCCGGGATATCGAAGTTCGCATACACATTCTGCACGTCGTCATTGTCTTCCAGCACATCCAGCAGCTTCAACAGACTGCCGGCGCGGTCCTCATCCAACGTCACCGCCATGGTCGGGCGCCAATCCAGCCGAGCACTGTCCGGCGCGCCGAAGCGGGCTTCGAGGGCGTCGCGGACGGCGAAAAAATCCTCCACCGCGCAGGTCACCTCGTGCCAGTCGGCATCGCTTTCGGCGTTGTCGGCGCCGGCCTCGATCGCCGCTTCCAGCACGTCGTCCGGACTGCCGGCCGAAGCGGGATAGCGGATCGCGCCCATCCGGTTGAACATGAAGCTGACCGAGTTGGTCTCTCCCAGCGCGCCGCCATGCTTGGAGAACGCGGATCGGATGTCGGACGCCGTGCGGTTGCGGTTGTCGGTCAGGGCCTCGACGATGACGGCCACGCCGGCCGGACCGTAACCTTCGTAGCGAACCTCGGCGTAGTCGTCCCCACCACTGGCCCCGGCCGCTTTCTTGATCGCGCGATCGACCGTATCTTTCGGCATGTTGGCCTGGCGAGCGGCGGTGACGGCGGCACGCAGGCGCGGGTTCGATCCCGGGTCGGGCAGGCCCTGACGTGCCGAAACCGTGATTTCACGGATGATTTTCGCGAACTGACGGGCCCGTCGCGCGTCCTGCGCACCCTTACGGTGCATGATGTTCTTGAACTGTGAATGTCCGGCCATGCTCGTCTTGATCGAAATTGATGATCGGCGGCTGTTAGCACAGCCTGTGCATAAACCGAAACCGGAGCCTAGAATGGGTATGGCCCGATCCAAAGGGCACCGCCTCAACGCAGGGAAACGCCGCCGCATGATCAACAAATTCGTGGCCACGCTCGCCGAGGCGATGGCCGGCATCCAGGATGGATCGCGCATCCTGCTGGCCGGGTTCGGCGCCGGCACCCCGGAACTGCTGATGCGCGGCCTGATCGAACAGGGTGCCAAGGACCTGACCCTGATCGCCAACGCCGGCGGTCGCTCGGACGGACCGATCGCGGACCTGCTGGCCACCGGCCATGTCCGCAAACTGGTGTGCAGCTTCGTGCGCGCCGACAGCGAGGCCGGGAAGCGCATGCAGGCCGGCAGCCTGGAGGTCGAGATCGTGCCGCAAGGCACGCTCGCCGAACGCATCCGCGCCGCCGGGTCCGGGGTGCAGGCGTTCTACACCCCCACCGCCGCCGACACCTTGCTGGCCGAGGGCCGCGAGACCCGCATCATCAACGGCCGTAACTGCCTGCTGGAATACCCTCTGCCCGGCGACGTGGCGCTGGTCGATGCCTGGCAGGCGGATCGTTGGGGCAATCTGACGCATCGCGACAGCGCGCGGAATTTCAACCCGGTGATGGCGATGGCAGCGCCGCTGACCATCGTGCAGACGCGCCATGTCGTGGAACTCGGCGACATCCAACCTTAACATGTCCACACCGCGGGCGTCTTCGTGCAGCGCGTGCTGCACGTGCCCATGCTGCACTCACCGGCGTGAAGGAGGCTCCCATGGCCGACATAGAAATCCAACCGCTGGACCGCAACGGCATCGCGGCGCGGATCGCGCAAGACATCCCGGAAGGCTGGTTCGTCAACCTGGGCATCGGCATCCCGACCGGCGTGTCGGACTTCGTGCCGATGGACCGCGAAGTCATCTTCCACGCGGAAAACGGCGTGATCGGCATCGGCCCCGCTCCGGCGCCGGAGGACATCAATCCGTTCCTGGTCAATGCCGGGGTGCAACCGATCACCTTGCGCACCGGCGGGGCCTATGTGCACCACGCCGACAGTTTCGCCATCGCCCGCGGCGGGCACCTGGACCTGTGCGTGCTCGGTGCGTTCGAGGTTGCGCAGAACGGCGACATCGCCAACTGGGCGCGCGCCGCCGGTGAACCCACGAAACAGGTCGGCGGCGCCATGGACCTGGCCGTCGGCGCCAAACGGCTTTGGGTCGCGATGGAGCACAACACCAAGGGCAAGGGCCAATCCCGCATCCGGCGCGTCTGTTCCTACCCGCTGACCGCCAAGGGCGTGGTCAAGCGCGTCTATACCGACCTTGCCGTGCTGGAGGTCACCGACCGGGGCTTCCTCGTCCTGGACATGGTGCCGGGCCTGACGCGGGACGCGTTGCAGGCCCGGACGGAAGCGGACCTGATCTGGCCATGATCACCAGCCTGACCATCAACGCCCGTACGCCGCTGGTCGGTGGCGCCGCGTTCGGCTTCTCCGGCGCCTACGAACGGATCGAGGGAACGGCCCATGGCACCCTCGACCCCGCTCATCCGGGCAACCGCGGCATCGCGCTGCTGGACCGGGCACCGCGCAATGCGGCCGGACTGGTCGAATACAGCAGCGATTTCGTGCTGCTGACGCCCGCCGACCCGGCTCTGGGCAACGGGCGGCTGCTGTATGAGGTGAACAACCGCGGCCGGATCATGATGATCGCCAATCTCTGCGCCGGCATCGCGGGCAACCAGTGGACCAAGCCGGAGGACCTCGGCAACGCCCTGCCCCTGCGGCTGGGATTCTCCTTGCTCTGGAACGGTTGGGATGCCGGTGCGCCGAAGACCACCGGCCTGTCGCTACAGGTTCCCGCGATCGAGGGTCTGACCCGAAGCATCCGCGACGAATTCGTGTCCGGCACACGGTTGGGCGTGCACGATGCCTTCCGGCTGTCGCATGAAGCCGCGCACGAAGACGCCACCGTGACGGTTCGGCGGACGCAGACAGCGCCTCGGCAGCCTGTCGCGTTCGCGTTTACGGACCGCAGGACGGTGCGGTTGCTGCCGGACGGAACCGCCGCGGAGCCAGGCTCGATCTACGAAATCCGTTACCACGCGACCAATCCGCGCGTGCAGGGCATCGGTTTTGCCGCCACGCGCGATCTGGTCAGCCACCTGCGCGATCACGGCAAGGACCTGACCGGGCGCGCCATCACGCACAGCCTGGCGTTCGGGATCTCCCAGGCGGGCCGCTATCTGCGCGACCACATCGCCCAGGGTTTCAATGCCGACGAGAACGGGCGGCGCGTGTTCGACGGCGTCCTGACCCATGTCGCCGGGGTGGGGCGGGTGTTCCACAACACCGCGTTCGCGCAGCCGTTTCGCACCCGCACCTGGCACGAGGACCATGATTTTCCCGAAGTGGAATTTCCATTTTCCTCGGCCCAGCTAACCGACCCGATCACCGAAGCGACCGCCGCCCTGATGCGCGGGGAGGCTACCGACCCGAAGCTGATCGAAACCAACACCTCCACCGAATACTGGCAAAAGGGCGCATCCCTGTTGCACACCGACCCGCTCGGCTTGGTCGATGTCGCACTGCCGGAGAACGTGCGCGGCTTCCTGATGGCCGGCACGCAGCACGGTGGCAAGGCGGGCATGCCGAGGGATAACGGGCCGTGCGTCAACCCGCGCAATTGGCACGATCCAATGCCGGCGGTGCGGGCATTACTGGTCGCGCTGGACGAATGGGTGACGGTGGGCCGACCGCCGCCGGACAGCCGCTTGCCTCGGATCGCGGATGGGACGCTGGTGGCGGCGGACAAGGTTGAGTTTCCGTGCGTTCCCGGGCTGGTGCCGCCGAATTCCGCCAACGACGTCTCCCCGCTGCCGGACTGGACCGCGCCCATGGCGGCCGAGCGCTGTTATGGGGCCCTGGTGGCTCAGGTCGATGCGGATGGGAATGAGGCCGCTGGGATCCGCCTGCCCGACATCGCCGTGCCATTGGGCACGTTCACCGGGTGGAACCTCTACCATCCCCCCTATCCCGCCGGTGAATTGGCGGACCGTGACGGCACGTTCCTGACGTTCTTGCCAACGCGGGCGGAGCGGGAGGCGGTGGGAGATCCCCGCCCGTCCGTGGCGGAACGCTACGCGGACGCGGCGGATCATGCGGCGAAGCGTCGGGCGGTGGCGGATGCGCTGTTGCGGGACCGCTTGCTGCTGGCGGAAGACGCGGAGC
>CAMBXJ010000092.1 GCA_945871455.1 Asaia bogorensis | reverse complement strand
ATTGAGGCCCCCATGCAGACCACCTCCGAACCAGGTCTCTCCCCGGCCGAAAGCCGCGACCTGCGCAGTATTGCCGGCCTGATGATCCCGGCCAGCGAGGAGTTCCGTGTCCCCGGCGCCGACGATCCGGCCATATTCGCCGATATCGAGAAATCCATCGGCCGCGACATGGCCGACATCAAGAAGGCCCTCGCCAAAATCGCGGAACTCGGCGGCGGCGCGTTCAGTGACCTCGATCCGACCCGCAAGCAGGCGACCGCGGACTCCTTCCAGGCGACCGACGGCGCGCTGGCAACCACGCTCGGTCGCGTCATCCTGCAATGCTACTACCGCGATGATCGCGTCGTGCGGTCCCTGGGATTGGAACCACGCCCGCCCTTCCCGAAAGGCCACACCCTGGAACAGGGGGATTGGTCGCTGCTGGATCCGGTCCGCGCCCGCCCGAAAATGTGGCGCGACGCTCCGTAAGACCACCGCCCCGCCAAGACCGGAGACCCCATCATGGCGCCGTCCAGCACCACCCACCCCACCAACGACATGGTGGATGTCCTGATTATCGGCTCCGGCGCGTCAGGCGCCGCGGTGGCATGGAGCCTGGCCGAAACCAAAATGCGTATCCTGTGTCTGGAGCAAGGGGATTGGATGAAGCAATCCGACTTCCCCAGCAATGGACGCGACTGGGAAGCGCGGCGCTACGGCGATTTCGACATCAGCCCGAACCGGCGGGCGCGTGACACGGATTATCCGGTCAACGACGACAACTCCGTGATGAAGGTCGCCAATTTCAACGCCGTCGGCGGCGGCACGGTCATGTACACGGCGCATTATCCGCGCATGCACCCATCCGATTTCCGGGTGAAGTCGCTGGATGGCATCGCCGATGACTGGCCGGTCGATTACGCGACCCTGGAGCCGTTTCTTGCCGAGAACGACCGCATGACCGGTGTCGCCGGCCTCGCGGGCGATCCGGCCTATCCGCCGCACCAGCCGACCATGCCGCCGCTGCCTCTGGGCAAGACCGGCACCCGGTATGCCAAGGCCATGAACAAGCTTGGCTGGCACTGGTGGCCATCGGATTCGGCCATTGCCACAACGGAATATGACGGGCGCGCGCCCTGCATCAACCTCGGACATTGCACGCCGGGCTGTGCCCAGGGCGCGAAAGCCAGCGTCGATATCACCTATTGGCCGCATGCCATCCGCGCCGGGGTGGAACTGCGCCCGCGCTGCCGGGTGCGGGAAATCACCACCAACGCACAGGGTATGGCCTCGGGCGCGATCTATTACGATGCCGACGGGATCGAGCGGTTCCAGCCGGCCGAGATGGTCATCGTCGCCTGCAACGGCATCGGCACGCCGCGGCTTTTGCTGAACTCGGCATCGTCGCGGTTTCCCAACGGACTGGCCAATTCCAGCGGTCTGGTCGGCAAGAACCTGATGCTGCATCCCTGGCCGCAGGTGCGCGGCTATGTCGACGAACGGCTGGATGGCGACCACGCCCCCATGCTGTCGATCTGGAGCAAGGAGTTCTACGAAACCGACCCCAATCGGGATTTCGTGCGTGGCTACACCTTGCAATTCGCCCGCGGCACCGGCGTGGTGAACGAGGCGATTACCAGCGCCTCGGTCGGCCATCTGCCCTGGGGCAAGGATCATCACCGCATCTACCGCGACCTGCTGTATCGCCGCATCCAGATCGGCGTCGCCTGCGAGGATCTGCCGGAGGAACACAACCGGGTGACGTTGGACCCCGTGCTGAAGGACAGCCACGGCATTCCGGCGGCAAAGATCGACTATACGATCAGCGAAAACACGCGCCGCATGATGGAACATGGCATCGCCCGCGCCAGCGATATCCTGACCGCGGCCGGCGCCACCAATCTCTACACGTCCCGGACCATTCTCAATAGCCCGGGCCATCTGCTGGGCACCGCGCGGATGGGCAACGATCCGGAACGGTCGGTGGTGAATGCCTGGGGTCGTTGCCATGACGTGAAGAACCTGTTCATCGTCGATGGTAGCATCTGGGTGACGTCCGGGGGGGTCAATCCGACCTCCACCATCCAGGCTTTGGCACTGTATATCGCCGACAGCATCAAGCAGAGATTGGCCACGTTGTTCGACTGAAGCCTATAGGCGGAAAGATTGACCCTCCCGGTCAGTGCCTCCTCGTCATGCCGGCGCAGGCCGGCATCCACGACTTTCCCAAGCTGCAACCAGGGAGGTCGTGGATGGCGGCCCTGCGGCCGCCATGACAGAGAGGCACTGCCTGTGGGTCATTGTTTCGGTCGGTTGGTACAAAATCTACCGGTCGAGCCATGTACCGCGGCACCGTCCCCTTGGCCCCCTCGTCTTTGCCGGGCTTGACCCGGCAATGACGAGAGGGGGAGGATAGCGGCGGCGGCCGGTTTTCGAACCTACCCCTACTCGCCGCGTCCGGAGAACGCCAGGGTCTGCTCCAGACGCCGATCCTGCTTCAGGTTCGCCACCCTGATTTCCTTGCTGCGCCGTTCGGCGGATCGTTGCGCCATGCGTCGCAACCATCCATGCGCCAGACGCGCCACCCAGGACACCGGCCCCAACGCGGCCGCCCCGCCCAGTCGCTTCACCAATCCGGTCGCCTTGGGCGCGTAGACGGCATACAGATCGTCCTCCAGCGACACGATGGAGGTGCAACCGCCAGGGTCCCCCTGGCGCGCGCAGCGGCCGAACAACTGCCGGTCGACACGGCGGGAGTCATGGAACTCGGTCAGGATCACATGCAGCCCGCCCCGTTCGGAAACGCCCGGCGCCAGGGCGATATCGGTGCCGCGGCCAGCCATGTTGGTGGCCACCGTCACGGTTGATGCCTGCCCGGCGGCGGCGATCACCTCGGCCTCCGTATCGTCCTGCTTCGCATTCAGCAGGGCGTGGCGGATGCCGCGCGCGGTCAGCACCGCGCTGATCTCCTCCGACGCGCCGACCGATCGGGTGCCGACCAGCACCGGGCGCCCCTCGGCCACCAGGCGCGCGATCGTGTTGGCGACCGCCCGCCATTTCTCGTCCCGCGTCGCACAGACGATCTCGGAGTCGAACACCCGGCGGGATGGCCGGTGCAGCGGGATGCGCACCACGTCCAGGCCGTAGACCGAGCGGATTTCCCGCGCCACCTCCCGCGCCGTGCCGGTCATGCCGGACAGGCGCAGATAGCGGCGGAACAGGCGCTGATAGGTCAGGCGAGCCAGGGTTTCGCGGCGTTCGGTGGTCTCGCAGCCTTCCTTGACTTCGATCAACTGGTGCAGACCGCGTTCCCAGGACCGGTCCGCCATCACGCGGCCGGTCGATTCGTCGACAATCTGGATCTTGCCGTCGACGACGACGTAATGTTCGTCACGGCGGAACAGGATGCGCGCGACCAGCGCCTGGGTGACGAACTCCTCACGCGCCCGGGCGGACAGAAAAATCCCGTCCAGGCCCTTCGACAGGGTGGCGATGGTGGCACGTCCGGCATCGGTCAGTTCGATGTGACGCTCCGCCAGTTCGACTTTGTAATCATCCCCCAGGGCCAGGGCGGCGGCTACGGACAGTGCATGCTCGCAGACCTCGGCCTCATCGGCCGCCCCACCGGATGCCGACAGGATCAGCGGCGTGCGGGCTTCGTCGATGAAGACGCTGTCAGCCTCATCGACAATCGCGAAATAGAGACCGCGCAGCACCAACCCATCGGCCTGGACCGCATCGCCACGCAGTTTGCCCAACGCAAGATGCAGCCGGCTGCCGCCCTTGTTTCCCCCAGAGCCTTTCGCCACGCCATCGCGGAGATAATCGAACGCCAGTTCCTTGTTGGTGCAATAGGTGATGGAGCACGCATAGGCCGCCCGCCGTTCCGGCCGCTCCATGCCCTGCACGACGGTGCCGACGGTCAGGCCAAGGAACTCATAAAGCGGCCGCATCTCCTCGGCGTCGCGGGATGCGAGGTAGTCGTTCACGGTGATGACATGTACCGGGTAGCCGGCCAGGGCGACGGTGCAGACCGGCAGGGTGGCGGCGAAGGTCTTGCCCTCCCCGGTGGCCATTTCCACCAGCTTGCCTTGCAGCAACCCCCAGCCGGCCATCAACTGCGACTTGTAGTGGCGTTTTTCCAGGGTGCGGTGCGCCGCTTCCCGGATCAGGGCAAAGCATTCGCCGACCAGGGACGGCACGAAGCCCTGCCGGCGCAGCCGTGACCGCATGCCGCGCGCCAGGGCCACCAACTCCACGTCCGATTTGGTTGCAAGCGCGGCTTCATGCCGAGCGGTATGGGCGTCGATCGCGCGCAGTCCGCGGGCGGGGTCGCGGAGCCGGCCGCTGATCGGCAGGATGGTATTGGCCAGCAGATATTCGGCGACCTTGTCGTGCAGGCCAGGCTCTTTCTCCGACCGTTCCGAATACGGCCGCCCCGCCGCCAGTACGGAAGGATCGGCGAGGATCGCTTCCCGAACGGCCCGCGTCATCGAGCAAAGCGGGCCGGCACCCGTCCCCGGTGGTGGAAGAACGGCCCGATTCCGCCGGCGGACGCCGCTTCGCCGACGGTCCGCGCGGCAGGATATCCGAAGCGGCCCCGCGCCGGCTTTGGCAGGCGGGACGCGGACCCGAGAGACCGGATCGTGTTCCTGCCCGGCTTCGCGCGACCGTATTGACGCACCGAACAACCCTCCTTGCCGCACTCGAACAATGGACGCGGGGACAACCGCCAAAGGCGATCCCGCGCGTCCGCCGCCTAACCAAACCGGGACCACAATTTCTCCGCTGCCGTCAGGCCCAGGATCACCAGGCCGACCTGACCGATCTCCCCGAATTCGTCCAACCCCACGATGCCCATCAGCACCGGGGCGTAGCACCACAACAGGGCCGCGACGGCCAGGGCGCAGGCGGCGAAAACCGCGCTCATGGCACCACCGCGCGGGTCACGTCGGTGCGAAACACCAGCAAATCGGCGATGCGTTCCACCGTGCCATCCATTCGCCGTGGCAGGCCGACATGGTCCCGGAACGCGTCTGGCAGTGCCTTGCCGTGGGGATCCCCCATCAGCAGGAAAGTCGTCCCGGCGACCGGGCTGGTGGTGACCAGCACCGGCGGCACACCGCCCATGATGCAGACATTCGCACATGCCTTGTGCGCCAGCCCGTTACCCGGGCGCATCACCCCGGTCACACATTTGCCGTCGCAGATTTCCCCGGTCAGGCGCCATTCACCCATTGGTACGAGATTTGGTGGCACCAACGCCGGCGCCACGCCGGACGAGGTGCCGGGGGCTGCCTTCATCTCGCCCACCAACAGCATGTCGATGCTGCCGCGCCGCACGCCGGTGCCGCTGATCCGCACGCGCTGTCCGGCAAGTTTGGCCGCCTCCTCCTGCACCCCTCGCTTGCCGCCGCCCGACAGCAGCACGGCATGGCCCGACGGGTAGGTCGCGTCCGGATCCAGCACGAGCACCGGATAGGGAAATTCCACCAATGTGCCGGTCAGCACCCGATCGCCCGTGATGTCCCCCCCGCCCGGATCGTCCACCCGGCTGCCCAAGGCCAATGCCAGGCCGCCCAAACCGAGCAGACCGGACAGCACCACGGCGGCAAGGAATGCGGCGATGGGGCGTGCCGAGGCGGCCGACCAGCCAATGAAGAAATGCCGCCGGCTCATCGCACCGGCACCGGATCAACATGGGTGCCCGGCGGATTGGGCCGAGGATCCAGCAAGATCATCCCGTCCTCCACTTTCAACCGATAGGTGGCCAGCCTTTCCGTGAACGGCTCCGGCGCGCGTCCATCGGCCAGCCGATATTGGAAGCCGTGCCAGGGACAGGTGATGCAGCCATCGACCACCCTGCCTTCCCCCAACGGTCCGTTCTGATGCGCACACAGGTTGGTGACCGCGGACAAATGTCCCTGATGGCGGAAGATCGCCACCGGTTCGGCATCGTCCAGATGCACGACCATGCCATGATCTTCGGCGATCGCGGCGACCGGACCGGCGACCACCCAGGGCGAATCCCGGTATGGCGGCGCCACCGCCAAATCCCGCCCCCGTTCCCGGCGCGACGCGGCCACATGCAGCACCCCGACCCCGGCGGCGCATAAGGTCACCACCACGGCCAGCAGCGGGTTCTGCGCCGCCTGCAAAGCGCCCAACGCGACATGCAGCACGACGGCCGCATATGCGGCGTAGAGGCCCATATGCAGGGCCTTCCACACCGGAGGCGTCAGGAATTTCAACCAGAAATCGTGACTGGTGCAGGCCAACAGCACCAGCATGAACAGAGCGAAAATGCCGAACAGCTCGAACGGGAAGCCGGACACCTGGAAGAAGCTGGTATTGCCGCGCAACACCATCTCGAACCGGTTGTGCGGGCTGTAGCTGAAATACCAATCCACCGCCGCCCAGGCATGGGTCAGCGCGATCGCCGCCGTCATCACCCCGATATGGCGGCGGTTGTAAAGCAACGGCAGGAACCGCCGATCCAGGCGCGCCGCCGGGCCGATACAGAGAATGAGCGTCATCAGCAGAAAGGCGCAGGTCCCGAAAGCGTTCATCCGCACCGTGTAACCATCCAGCGGCAGGGTAACGTGTTGGAACCGCGGCGCCAGCCACATGAACAGGGTCAGATACAGCCCGATGGCGACCAACGCGACGACATCATAGACAATCTTGCTGGCATTCCAGCCTACCGGTTCGTAGCGCGCGCTCATTTCGGGGTTTCCCCACGGGTCGGGGTTACCCCAAGGGATGGCGATGGTGCGGTCAGCTGGACCTGAGGCGCTTCAAGCGGCCCGGTGCGGCGCGCGGCCAGGGCCAGCAGGACGGTCATCGGCAGCAGGACCGCCAGCACCGTCCACAGCCCCCGATGGGTGGCGCGATGACCGCGCCTCATGTCCGAGCGCGCTCCAAAACCAGCCAACGGAGGAGGACGAAGGGCCATAGCAGGACCAGGCCAGGGAACAGCAGCGGGCGGAATGCGTAGCCGCCACGCGCGCCCGGGTCGATCCGGTCGATGCCCCAAAGGAGGAAGACCACGGCGACGGCCACGCCGATCGCCCCATAACCCGTTACGGCCTGTACGATGAATGCGGCCACACACACCTCCATCCAGTCTCTTGGCATCCAGTCTCTTGGCATCCAGGAGCTTGGCATCCCCGACCTTGGAATTCCCGACCGCGGAATGCCCGACCTTGGAATTCCCCTCTCCGCCATCCCGGGGCCAGTTCCGCGCCTCCCGGACGAGCCTGACGTGTTCCGGCTGGTGCCGTTCCACGGAAGACTCGACGGTTTTAGAAGTGTCCTGTCAAGCCGCGATATGTGACAGCCCAGCGGTCGCCGAATCGGCGGGGTCGGTGGACACGCGGCCACCGCGCCAGGTCGCGACGCGCCAGCACCGCCGGCAGCACCGCCGCGATCCAGGATCGGGCCGCCTGGACAGGTGCGGTCGCGGCCAGAAACCGCTCCCCCTCCCGCACCAATTCCTGCCCCACATCCAGCATGCCCGCCGCATTGGGGTCCGAGATGACCGCCTCCGGCACCAGCTTATGGTCCAGCAGCAAGTCGGCCGGCAGCAGGCAGCGGCCCTGCGAGGCAAGCGCCGGCACACCCCTTAACAAGCCCGACACGGCGAAGGCCGCACCGAACGGGCGCAGCGCCTCGGGCCGCGGCGCACCAAGCAGCCGGCCGGCCGCCACGACAAGCCCCCCGGCGCCGGCGAGCAGCCAGGCCCGCCAGACAGCGGTTGTCTCGATCCTGTCATCGGCCTCGATCTCCCGCGCATCGATGATCGCCAGCAGATCGTCGGGGTCCAGCAGGCCGTTGCGGATGGCCTCGATCAGCGGGGTTGCGACTTCGTGACGTTTGGCCTCGCCCTCCACCACCTCCCGCCACCATTGCAGGCGAATCAGCGCCAATGTCGGCTCGGAGGCCACTTCCCGGGCGCGGGCTAGTTCGTGGTTGAAGGCATACAGGGTCAGCAGGGCCTGGCGCTTTTCCGGTGGCGCGAACAGGGCGGTCAGGAACCGGTCGGGGTCGTGCTGGCGCACCAGGGCGGCAATCGGGTCGTTCATGCGGGCGAGGTGGCGCCAATCCCCGTCACATGCAAGCTTGACGCATCGGACCCTCGGCCATAGCTACCGGGAGCACTTGCGTCACGGCGACCGGACGCGTTCGCGTCTGGCGACCGGACGCATCCGCGACACGGCGAGCGGACGCATCCGCGACACGGCGAGCGGACGCATTCGCGTCTGGGCGCCAAGCACCATATCGATCGGAGGATTCCATGGCTTTCGAACTGCCGACCCTGAACTATTCCAAAACCGCCCTCGCGGCGAAGGGCATGTGCGAGGAGACCCTCGACCTGCATCATGGCAAGCACCATCAGGCTTATGTCACGGCGCTGAATGGCTTCGTGGCGGCGGACGCCGCTCTGGCCGGCAAGTCGCTGGACGAAATCGTCGCCGCGACCGCCGCCGCCGGCGGCCCGGTGTTCAACAACGCCGGCCAGCATTGGAACCACATCCTGTTCTGGCAATCCATGAGCCCGACAGGCGGCAAGATCCCCTCGAAGCTGCAGGCCAAGATCGACGCCGACCTGGGCGGCACCGAGAAGTTCAAGGACGCCTTCAAGGCCGCTGGCGTCAGCCAGTTCGGCTCTGGCTGGGCGTGGCTGGTGCTGGGATCCGACGGCAAGCTGAAGGTGACGAAGACCGCCAACGGCTCCGGCCCTCTGGCCGAGAACCAGGGCAAGGTCCTGCTGGGCTGCGACGTGTGGGAACACGCGTATTACCTGGACTTCAAGAATGTCCGCCCGAACTACCTGCAGAACTGGCTGGACAACCTGGCCAACTACGAGTTCGCCGAAGCCCAGCTCGGCTGATCGCGATACGGCCCGGGCGGGCTTCGGCCTGCCTGGGCTTCACGCGCATAAACGTGCTGCCGCGTCCTTTGCCCTGATCGCTCCCCCAGCGATTGCTGCCCTGGTCACTTTACTGATCGCCATCCGCTACAGCGTTGCAGCGGCCGCGGCCAGCGCGCTGATGATCTCCTTTTGGTCTCTTCTGCCCATTCATCAACCAACCCGGACGGATCAGGTCGGATCAAGGCTCTCAGCGTGACGGCGAATTGCGAGACTTGCAACGTCCGGTCTTATGCTGACCGACCGAACCATTGACCCGTCGAGGGGCGGTCGGTCGGCTGATATCCCCTTAATTTCGCGCGAAGTCGCATGCTGTCTCCCTCGGGCAACCCTGCGCGCGCACCTGCCGTCGGCGGAGTAGACTCATACCACGCGTCCGCTCGCCTCCGACCGGTCGCTGATGGCCGTCTATTGCTTGCGGACCGCGTCCTTGTCGATCATCGGCGAACGGTCGCCAATGCGAGACCACGCCGGAATTTCCAATCTGATCGTCTATCTAAAAATATCGTAATCTCAATCACCTATCGTCGCGCGCGGCCTTAGCAGCCGTGCTCTCCGTCACCATGTCGCAGATCTGGATTCTGGAGACCGGCCATGTCAGGTGACTTACTCGGCGAACGCAAAGCCAGCCTCGAGAACGTTTTTTTCGCTCAGCAGGACATAGAGCTGCGCCGCCGAATGGCGGAAAAGGAGTCGGCAAAGGCCGGGAAAGCTGCCCTCGCCGAGACGTCTGGCATTCGCGATGAGGCTGTTCTGGACAAGCTCTTTGCAATGAACATCAACAGCGAAACACTGGCGGCGATGTCTCTGGTGCCGCTTGTCGCAGTCGCATGGGCCGATGGCACGATTGACCCAAACGAACGTTCGGCCGTCTTGCGGGCTGCTGAGCAGGAAGGTTTGAGCAAGCAAAGCCCCAATTATGAGTTGCTCAACGGCTGGCTCGCGAATAGGCCTCCGCCTGACCTGATAACCGTCTGGAAGCAATACGTCGCCGCGCTGGTCGCAAATCTCGACGATCCCGCCAAAACGACTCTAAAGACCCAGATCGTGGGGCGGGCACGATCGGTGGCGGAAGCGTCAGGTGGATTTCTTGGCCTGACCGCGCGCATCTCTGATGCGGAAAAGCGAGTTCTGCACGACCTGGAAGAAACGTTTCAGGCGCCGCCTGTCCCAGCAGCGATGGTGTAACCCGCCACTGGGTGGCTCCCGGATGTCAATCTACCCAAGGCAATCCGCGCCGGGCAAGCCATGTCCGGCATCGATCTGAAACAGCATCGCGCGAGGTGAGGAGATGCACTGACCATGCAAGGAGACGTGAGCGCGAGCGGGACCAAGTACCTCTGCACAGTGATTTTGACCGGTTGATCCACGGCGGACCAAAAAATCAGAATGCCCGTGGCTCAAGGCGCAGCGAGTCCGGTCAATCTTCGCAAGGATCGATTCCAAAGAGTCAAAATCACTGTGCAGGGCTACTAATTCCATGGCTTGCTGAACTGATACTTGCCGTCTGCGCCAGGCAAGGCCAGGTCGCTAGCTGCCAATCCCAGCACCCAGGTCAACAGAACCGCCGGTATCGCGACCGATTGGATGCGCGATACCCGCCTGATACCGTAATTTGACAGAGTCAAATTTTTGGCATGATTTTTGCCGTCCCGGACGCGCGTATTTGTTGGGTGCGGAAACGAGATTCGATCGCGCCCCGTCTTCGTGCATGCCGCTGGTTGATCCGGGCAACCAGGGCCTCTTTTCCTTCCGGTTTGCGCGGCAGCGCCTCCTGCAGCATCTCGACGATG
>CAMBXJ010000091.1 GCA_945871455.1 Asaia bogorensis | reverse complement strand
GGACGGTGAGAGGTCCGTGTAGGCCCCATCCCTCAGGGCAACAAAAGAATCGCATTCCAAAGGCCGCGCCTTTGGTGGGGTCCAGGGGCAAAGCCCCTGGTGGGGTCCGGGGCGAAGCCCCGCCCTTCCCTCCACCCCATTGGCGGATGCATCCATCGCCCATTCCGGATAAACGTCTTCCACACCACCATCCGAGACAGCAGGGAAATCCATGAACGTGTCCGTCCCCCCCGGCTTCGCCGCCTTCCGCTCCGCCTATCAGGACGGACGTGGCAGCCTGGTTTGGCGGCGCGGTGTCTCCGATCTGGAAACGCCGGTCGCGGCCTATCTGAAGTTGGCGCATGGCAAACCCAACACCTTCCTGTTGGAAAGCGTCGAAGGCGGCGCCAATCGCGGACGCTATTCAATCATCGGCATGGCACCGGACCTGATCTGGCGGTGCCAGGACGGCAAGGCCTCCATCAACCGCCACGCCCAATCCGCCCCGCACGCCTTCGTCGCCGATCCGCGCCCGCCGCTGGACAGCCTGCGCGCGCTCGTGGCTGAAACCAGGCTGGACGTGCCCGCCAACCTGCCGCCGATGTCAGGCGGTCTGGTCGGCTATCTCGGCTACGACATGGTCCGGCTGATGGAGACCCTGCCGGACAAGAACCCCGACGTGATCGGCCTCCCCGAAGCGCTGATGGTCCGGCCCAGCCTGTTCGCGATTTTCGACAACGTGAACGACGAACTGACCCTGTTGTCGCCCATCTACCCGTCGCCCGACGTCAGTGCCGAAACCGCGTGGGACCAGGCCCAGACCCGCCTTGCGGAAGCCGAAGCGGCGTTGGACCGTCCGTTGCCGCGTCAACCGCCCCCTGTGATGCTGCCCGATCCTCCGGCCCCGGGGTCGAATTTCACCAAGGAACAGTTCCTGGCCGCGGTCGATCGCTGCAAGGACTATGTCGAAGCCGGCGACGCGTTTCAGATCGTCATCAGCCAGCGGTTTTCCGTCCCCTTCGCCCTGCCGCCCTTCTCGCTGTATCGCGCGCTGCGGCGGATCAACCCGGCGCCGTTCCTGTTCCATCTCGATTTCGGTGCCTTCTCCATCGTCGGATCATCGCCGGAAATCCTGGTGCGGTTGCGCGACGGCACCGTCACCATCCGTCCCCTGGCGGGCACCCGACGGCGTGGCACGACGCATGAGGAAGACCAGGCGCTGGAAGCCGAACTGCTCGCCGATCCGAAGGAACGGGCGGAGCATCTGATGCTGCTCGATCTCGGGCGCAACGATGTGGGCCGGGTGGCCGCGATCGGCTCCGTGAAGGTGACCGAAAGCTTCGTCATCGAGCGTTTCAGCCACGTCATGCATATATCCTCGAACGTCGAGGGCAAGCTGCGGGACGGCATGGACGCGCTGGATGCCCTGGTCGGTGGCTTTCCGGCGGGCACGCTTTCGGGCGCGCCCAAGGTCCGCGCCATGGAAATCATTGAGGAACTGGAACCTGACCGGCGTGGCATCTACGCCGGCTGCATCGGCTATTTCGCGGCCAACGGCACCATGGACACCTGCATCGGTCTGCGCACCGCCCTGGTGAAGGACGGCGTCATGTATGTGCAGGCCGGTGCGGGGATCGTCGCCGATTCGGTGCCGGAAGCGGAATTCGAGGAAACCCGCCAGAAAGCCCGCGCCTTGGTGCGTGCCGCCGAGGAGGCGGTGCGCTTCGCGGCCGGCAAGGGCGGGGCAAACAACGCGGGATAAGGCGTGCTCGCGCCGGGGCGAAGGTAACGGGCACCACGCGCACGCAGGGGAACAAATGCTGCCTCTGCCTTCCAACCTGTCGACAACCCAATGCCTGCTGCATTGGGTTAATCGTACCCCCAACGCGATCGCGGTGATCGAGCAGGGGCACCCGTATAGCTATGGCGATCTCGGTGTCAGCGTCGTGCAGTATGTGCGGGCGCTGCGGGGGAACGCGGTCCGCCAGGGCACGCTGGTCGGAATCGCCTGCGAGAACCGGTATCTGCACCTGGTCTTGCTGCTGGCGGTGGAGATCGTGGGAGCGACCGGCGTTTCCTTTTCCAGCGCCGATGTCCTGTCCCACGATCCGGTCCTGGCGCGGTGCGGTTTGCTATGCCTGGGGGATGGCCTGGTCTCGACCTTGCCGGTCCCGGTGATGTCGATCGGGCAGGAGTCGATCGACCGGATCGCGCGCACCCCGATCAGCAGGGCGGATTTCGCCTTGTTGGATCACTGTCCACCCGATGAGGCGGTGGTGATCCTGACCCGGACATCGGGGTCGACCGGACGGCCCAAGGTTCTGGCGATGACGCAGACGCTGATGCGCGATCTGACGGCGAAGGCCGCGCGGTTTCCCGACGACCCCGGACATGCCTGGAATTTCCTCAATCTTTACGGCTTCACGCTACGGTCGGCCTACAACGAAACCACCATCGCGCTGCGGGCCGGCCGCACGGTCGTGTCGTCTACGCTCTCGTCGCTGCTGTCGGACATGGGGCGGTTCGAGGCGTTTCGGACCACGATCGTCTCCGGCGACGCGGTTCGTCTGGCGGGCATGCTGCCGGATGGGTGGAACGCGCCTCGCTCCGGCATCATCAACGTCAAAGGCGGAGCGCTGCCGCCATCCGTGCGCCGGGTTCTGCGCCAGCGTGTCGCGTCCCATGTCTTCCACACCTACGGCGCGATCGAGGTGCAGCGGATCGCGCTTATCGACGAAGACGGAGTCGGCCGCCTGCCGCCCGACGCATCGGTCCGCATCATGACGGATGACGGCCGGGAGGTGGCCCCGGGCGAGATCGGCATGATCGAGGTGCGGACCGGGATGATGGTCGAACGCTATCTGTGGGATGAAGACGCCAGCCGAACCGCGTTCCGCGATGGGTGGTATCGCACCAACGATCTCGGGACGGCGCCGGAACCAGGCCAGGTGGTGGTGCTGGGGCGAGCGGACGATGTGGTGAATATTGGCGGCATCAAGCTGGCGCCGCAGATGCTGGAGCAGCGGATCCGGGACCTGGATGGGATCGAAGACGCCGTGCTGCTGATGGTTCCCGCGCCGGACACGGAAGACGCGCTTTACCTGGTGCTCCAATCGCCGGATCCCGCGGTGTACGGGCGCAACCAGGACGCGATATTGGCCATCCTGAGCGGTTCCGTGCGGGTCTTCGTGCCCTGCGTGCTGGCGGCATTGCCGCGGACCGATACGGGCAAGGTACGGCGCGAACCGCTGCGCCGGTTACTGGCGGGTGTCGCGGCCACCTGACCCGGTGGAGGGCGGGATGCAAGTCGTCGCGGTTCGATCTGGATCGTTACGCGGGAATCTGCTTTTCGGGGGTCGAAGCCGGCGCACAATCACCGAACGCGCGAGCGAGCCCGTCGCCTGTGCCAGTCCGACATCACCTTATACCAACCGACCGAAACAATGACCGATGCACCGCTCGTCACCGTCATTGCCGGGCCAATTGGCGTGGTTATACCAGCCGTCGGAAAGATTGACTTTTCGGTCAACTCCTCCCCGTCATGCCGGCGCAGGCCGGCATCCACGCCTTTCCAGGGCCGCAACAGGGCAAGGCGTGGATGGCGGGTCTGCACCCGCCATGACGGCTTTGCAGTGCCCGTGGGTCATTGTTTCGGGCGGTTGGTATTATTCCTGTGTGCCGCCCTACGTATTCATCGCCTCAAAGAAATCGTCGTTCGTCTTGCTGTATTTCAGCTTGTCCAGCAGGAATTCCATCGCATCCACGGTTCCCATCGGGCTGAGAATACGGCGCAGCACCCACATCTTGGACAGCACGCTCTTTTCGACCAGCAGTTCTTCCTTGCGCGTTCCCGACTTGGTGATGTCGATGGCGGGGAAGCTCCGCTTGTCCGATAATTTCCGGTCAAGAATGATTTCGGAATTGCCGGTGCCCTTGAATTCCTCGAAAATCACCTCATCCATGCGGCTGCCGGTATAGACCAGGGCGGTGGCGATGATGGTCAGCGAGCCGCCTTCCTCGATATTGCGTGCCGCACCGAAGAAGCGCTTGGGGCGTTGCAGCGCGTTGGCGTCCACGCCGCCGGTCAGCACCTTGCCCGACGATGGCACGACCGTGTTGTAGGCGCGCGCCAGACGGGTGATGCTGTCCAGCAGGATGACCACGTCGCGCTTGTGTTCGACCAGGCGCTTGGCCTTTTCCAGCACCATTTCGGTGACCTGCACATGCCGCGTCGCCGGCTCGTCGAAGGTGGAACTGACGACCTCCCCCTTCACGCTGCGCGCCATGTCGGTGACTTCTTCCGGGCGTTCGTCGATCAGCAGCACGATCAGGAACACTTCCGGGTGATTGGCGGCGATCGCGGTGGCGATGTTCTGCAACATCACCGTCTTGCCGGTCCGCGGCGGTGCCACGATCAGCGCTCGCTGGCCCTTGCCGACCGGAGAAATCAGGTCGATCACGCGGGGCGTGTAATCGCGCTGCGGCCCTTTTGCGACAGACTGGAAGTTCTCCACTTCCATTTTCAGGCGCTCGTCGGGGTACAGAGGCGTCAGGTTGTCGAAATTGATCCGGTGGCGCACGGCTTCCGGCGGTTCGAAGTTAACCGCCTCTACCTTCAGCAGCGCGAAATAGCGCTCCCCATCGCGGGGGGAGCGGATCTGGCCTTCGACCGTATCACCGGTGCGCAGCGCGAATCGGCGCACCTGGCTGGGACTGACATAGATATCGTCGGGGCCAGGCAGGTAGTTGGCCTCGGGACTGCGCAGGAAGCCGAAACCATCCGGCAGGATTTCCAATGTGCCGTCACCATGGATGGCCTGATCGTTTTCGGCGAGATTCTTCAGGATGGCAAAAAACATGTCCTGCTTGCGCAGCGATGATGCGTTTTCGATATTAAGTGATTCAGCAAAGCTCACCAGATCGGCGGGCGATTTCATTTTCAGTTCGGCGAGATGCATCGTGATGCCTCGATCAGGGCTCTGGAATAATGGAGAGAGGGGCAGCCGCATGGGCTGGCAGGACGAGCGTCCGGCCGAAATTGCCATCATACAGGAGTGCAGCGAGCTTTGGTTAGGGCGGAGTGAACGCAGCTACGCTTTTGACTCTGCAGAGAATAGGGATGGGGCGGTGTGATGTCAACCGCGACTGTTCCGGGGTAGTCCCGGCTTCACAATACGTGCCGCGGGATTCAACCTGGGACGGCGCCTTTGGTGGGGGTGCGAGGCACTGCACCACCGCTCCCCGCCGGGCGCCGTAGCCGAGGCTTCGGTTGCGGCGTCGTCGTGTCCAGCACCGCGTGCAACGCCGCCACCGTCTCCGGGGTCAACCGATGCACCGTCTGTGCCAGCCGATTGGCCAGGGCCGTCTGCTCGGGGGTCAGCCCCGCGGTGTTCACCGTCACCCGCGGATGCGACAGACGAGCCAGATGCACCAGATCGTCGGCATCATCCCAGATCAGCCCGAAATACTCATTCACCTGATGCACCAGCCCCGCGCTCGGCGCTCCCCGCTTGCCGTGTTCCAGCGCCGATAGATAGGCCGCTGAAATCTGCAATCCCTCGGCCATCTGCTTCAGGGTCACGTCCCGCGCCGCTCGCAGCGCGCGCAGCCTCGCGCCGAACGGCGTCATCGGATGCGTCGCAGCAACAGGCGCACGGATCCCGGATTCGCCGCGTGCGGATGCGATGCCGCCAGAACCAACGGCCTGATATCAGGCAGGTTGAGCCACATCGGGAATTCCCGCCGGATCGTGCCCCCGCCTTCGCCACTGCCGCGGCCGGTAATCACCTCCACGCAGCGCACACGGTCGGTATGCGCGTTGCGGATGAAGCTGAGCAACGCGTGATAGGCGTGCTGTGCCGTCATCCCATGCAGATCCAGCCGACGCGCGGCGACGAGCTTGCCGCCACGCAATCGCTGCCAGGTGGCGTTGTCGACACCGGCGGGCGTGCCGCCGACGGTGACCTCGGGCGGACGTACCCTGGCGGTCATGGAAGCGGGCAGCGGTCGCGGCTTTTTGGGCGCGATGGCCGGTGGTGGTGGGGGTGGTGGCGGTTCAGGCGCGGCCACGGGTTGGCGGCCGAGCAGGGGCGCGATCGAACGGGTGAATTGGGCCCATTCGGCGTGGTCGGCTTCGGTCAGACGGCGGGCGCGCGGTGGCATTCTATGCAATGTCTAGAGCGGTTTCGGCCCGACAGGAACCGGAAACCATTCTAGTTCCTTGTTTTCTCGCGTAATTCATACCGTGCCGCCGCGTCTCCGTGGCGCCGGTGCGGGCGTCAGGACGGATCGCGGCTCAGCCCCCGGCGCGCGAGTTCGTCCAGATAGACCGCCCAGCGCTGCTGGCGTTCGCGGCCGAGCTCATGGAGGTATTCCCAGGTGAAGATGCCCGTGTCGTGCAGGTCGTCGAAGACCAGGCGCACCGCGTAATTGCCGACCGGCTCGATCGCGATGATACCGACATGACGCCGGTTGGCGACGATGGTCTTCTGGTCGGGGCCGTGGCCCTGCACCTCGGCGCTGGGGCTTTCGACCCGCAGATACTCCGCCGGCAGGTCGAAATTCGTGCCATCGTCGAACGCGACGCGCAGCACACGCTCGCGCCGGTCCATCCGAATTTCGGTCGCGATCGGCATCAGTCGTCCAGCTTGCGGGCTTCCTCGATCAGCATGATCGGAATGCCGTCGCGGATTGGATAGGCTAGTCCGGCCTTGCGGCTGATCAATTCGTTGGCCGAGCGGTCGTAGTCCAGTGGTCCCTTGGTCAGGGGGCAGACCAGGATTTCCAGCAGGCGCGGGTCCAATGGCGCAGGGGGGGGCGGGGCGGCAGGAATGGGGGTGTCGCTCATGCGTTCTCGCGTTTCAACTGGCGGGCCGGCCGGGCGTCATGTCGGGGCCGGCGGCGCCCATCTGCAACAGGGCGAGCAGAGTCGCGGCCCGGTCCGCGTCGGTGGGGGCTTCCAGCAGCGCCTGTTTCTCGGCGGCCTCGAATGGGCACACCATCGACAGTGTCACGACCAGCGCTTCGTCGGGCATCTTGCGGATCGCGTCCCAGTTCGCGTCGATGCCGCGATGGGTAAAGAACGCCCGCAACGCCGCCAGCAACGGTTCCCGCTCCACGCCCCGCAACGTCGGCTGTGCGTCCAGATCGGCCGTAAAGCGCGACAAATCGGCCCGCACGCGCCGGTAGCCGCGACGCATGCCCAGTTCCGCGTCGATCGCGAAGCGCTGCAAGCCGGACAAGGTGATCAGGTAGCGCCCATCGTCGGTTTCGCTGAATGACGACAGCCGCCCCAGACAGCCGATCCGATAAAGCCCGGGGCCGGACGGACCGACGGTCGCATTTGGGTCCGGTTGGATCATCGCGAGCGTGCGGGGCGCGGCCAGGGCATCTTCGACCATCGCCTTGTAGCGCGGTTCGAAGATGTTCAGCGGCAACTTGCCATGCGGCAACAGCAGCGCGCCCGTCAGCGGGAACACCGGGAATTCGGTGGGCAGATCGTCCGCGCGCGGGTGAAATTGCGACATCTAGCTGAACAGGACCGCGGACAGGCGACGACGGGCGGCGGATGTGGCCGGGTCGTCGAAGCCCCAGGATTCGAAGAATTTCAGCAGTTGCAGGCGCGCGGCCTCCTCGTTCCAGGCGCGGTTGCGGCGGATGATTTCCAGCAGCGCCTCGGCCGCCTGCTCCCGCTCGTTCATCGCATTCAGGGCGGTGGCGAGGTCGTAGCGGGCCTGATGATCGGCCGGATCGGCGGCCAGGCGGCTTTGGAACGTGTCCAGCTTGGCCTGCGCCTCCCGGCCTTCCCGAGCCAGCATCAGGGCACTGCGGGCGCCGGAAATCTCGGCATGGTCGACCAATTTCTCGGGCACCTGGGACAGCGCCTCATCGGCCTGCTCTTCCTGGCCGAGGGCCATGAGGGCGCGGATAAGACCGCCCCAGGCATCGCCGTTTTCGGGTTCGTCCTGCAACAGAGAGCTGAACAATTCTCCGGCCTGTTGCGCGTCACCCTGTTCCAAGGCGGCCTTCGCCTCCGCCAGCAGGTCGGCGGCGGGCATGGAGCCGCCGGCGTTCTTCAGCAAATTCTCGACGAAGCGCTTGACCTCCGATTCCGGGAGGGCGCCTTGGAAGATGTCGGCGATCTGACCCTGCCAGAAGGCGGCGACGGTGGGCACCGACTGCATCGGCAGTCCCAGTTGCGCGAGTTGCTGCACCAGGGCGCGGTTCTGGTCGATGTCGATCTTGACCAGCTTCAGGCGTCCGGCGGCGGCGCGCACGACCTTTTCCAGGGTTGGGGTCAACTGCTTGCACGGCCCGCACCAGGTCGCCCAGAAATCCACCAGGACCGGGATGGTCCGCGACGCCTCGATGACGTCCTTCATGAAGCTCTTTTGGTCGCCATCCACGATCATGGCGGCGGTGGTGGCGTCGGCAGCCCCTGGGGGTTGTGTCTGGCCGATGATGTGGTCCATGGCGGTGCGGTTTCCTGATCGTCGCGCGGTGTCGACGCTTAGATGTTGCTTGGTAAGGCTATCTCAAGCCCGTACGCGGATTTCAATGCGACCATGCCGCCGAGATCGCGCGCCGTCCAGTGTTACGACATGAACGTTCCGGGATGCGGGCTGATGGGCGCGGTTCGCGGGTGGCAGGGCGGGCGTATCGCCTCCCAGGCGGGTCGCGTTGCTGCTACCGATCGCGGATCGAGCCCGCCGGTGGGATGGTTTCGCGCGGAGCCACCGTGGCCAGTTCGGTTCTTGTCAGGATGGCGCCCGTCATGTCGGCGCCATCCACCATTGTGCCGGCCAGGTTGGCGCCGGTCAGGTCGCATCCGGTCAGGTCGCATCCGGTCAGGTCTGCCTGGTCCAGGCGCGCTTCGGACAGGTTCGCGCCACACAGCCGCGCCGCTTGCAGGCGCGCGTGGCGCAGATTGACGGGCCAGCGCTGGCCGCCGCGGATATGCATTGGCGCCAGATGGGCGCGGGTCAGGTTGGCGCCGTTCAGCGCGGCTCGCTCCAGGCTGGCGCCGCGCAGATCGGCGTTGGTGAAATTGGCCCCGCGCCCGTCGATCACGGCCAGATCGGACATCATCAACAGCGCGCCCGTCAGATTGGCCCCCCGCAGATCGGCATGGCTGAGTACGGCGGCGCCGAGGTTCAGCCCGCTGAGGTCCAGGTCGCGCAGGTCCAGTCCGGACAGATCGGCGCGCACGCCGGCGCGGCCATTGCTGTCGACCCAGGTCTGGTGCCGCTGGAAAATGGTCAGGATGTCCAGGTTCAACTCGTCCAGGGTCCGGGTGCGCTGGGCCCGGGACAGGTCCGTGCGCTCTATGCGGATATCGTCGACCAGGGCGCCCAGCAGGCAGGCGTCCGACAGATTGGCGTCGGTCAGGTTGGCATGGTTCAGAATGGCACCTTCCAGCCGGACGCCGGACAGGTTGGCGCCGGTAAAATTGGCGCGCGCCATGTTGCAACCGGTGAGGTTGGCGCCGTTCAGGTCGGCGCCGCTGAAATTGCTGCCGGACAGGTTGGCGTCCTGCATGTTGGCCTTGCCCAGAAACGCATGCGATGCCCGCGCCTTGGTCAGCCGGCTGCCGAACAGATGCGCGCCGTCGATCGAGGTGGTGGCGGATGCGCGGGTCGGCGTCGGATTGCCGGCACGATGGGCGATCAGCATGCCCTCCCGCAGGTCCACCTCCGACAGATTGGCGAACTGGATATGGGCGCGGGTCAGGGTGGCGCCCCGCAGATTGGCCCGCGTGAGGTTGGCGCCATCCATGATCGCGTCGGTGAAATCGGCCGCGAACAGGATCGCATCGGTCAGATTGCATCCGGTCAGGTCGCTGCCGCAGAGACTGGCGCCGGTCAGGTCGATGCCGGAGAGATTCCGGCCGGCCAGGTTCAGTTTCGACAGGTCGTGCACTTTCAGCGACGCTCGGATACCGCCCGGGCGATTTTCGGCGAACGCGGCGTGCAGACGGAGAATTTCCGCGAGGCGATCCGCGTCCGGCAGAGGCTTCAGAGCAGGTTTGGTCATTCGTCCTTCGGATCGATTGGTGGCATCGCCGATCCATTCTTGCAATCGAACAATGAACAAATGGTTGATGACGGACGTTCATCTGTTGGTGGACCGCGCGGGTTCCGCGGAGTGAGGGTCCGAACGGGTGCCCTGAAGCCGCGAGACGCCGTCTTGAACGGGCCGGGAGGGGCGCCGCTGCCACGCGATCGGTGGTGGCGTCACCCGCCGCCGATCGAGCCGCCGATCGAGCCGCCTATCGGGCGATCCCCGCCAGCCGCCGCACGAACCCGATATTCCACCGCACATAACCCGGTTGCAGAAATCCCAGCCGCTGGCGGATCAGCGCATGCGCGTCCGCCAGCCGATGGAACGGGATCGACGGATACAAATGATGTTCCGCGTGATAGGGCATGTTCCACATCAGCAACCGGATCGCGCCGTTGGTCAGTGTGGTCCGCGTGTTCGTCAGCCCGTTGCGGTCCAACGAGCACCCGGTGTGCTCGGACAGCAGGTAGGCGCGCAAGGGTGGTTGCCCCAGCAGTTGCGGGCCGATCCAATACAGGAATGGCGTCTGCCAACCCCAGATCAGGCCGGACACCACGGCTCCACCGCCCATCACCAGGCTCATGGCGCGCACGCTGCGGATCACGCCGGGCGCGGCCTGCGGGGTGACATAGGGATAGCGGGTCAGACCGCCACGCCAGCAATCGGCGACCACCGTCAGACGCAGCCGCCAG
>CAMBXJ010000090.1 GCA_945871455.1 Asaia bogorensis | reverse complement strand
CCCGCCGCATCCCGCAACACGGCATGCTGAGGCAGCCACCCGGTCCGAGCATTGGCCGATCCGCTGTCTTCCAATGCGCTCAGGAACGCATGGCAGACAAACGGGTTGTCATCCCCGGCGCAGGCGTCCCAGTCGGCGGCCGGCACCTCCGTGATCGCAGCGTGCAGGGTCATCGTCAAGGTGGCCGAACCGTCGGGCATGGCAACAGCCTATGCCCAACGGCGGCGCTTGTCACATCCAAACCGACACAAAAACCGACATCCCAATCGACCGGGTTGGCCCCGGATTCAGGGCCAACCCTGAAGGATCAGGTAAGCATGCCCTCCAACTCCTCCTTCGCCCATGCCGTGGCCTGCTTGATGGTTTGTCCGGATTGCAGCCGCGCCAGGATGCCCGGATGAATCCCACGGCTATAAACCTGCACCGCGATCTCCGGAGGCGCCGGTTGCGCTGTAATGCTCGGCAGGGAGTTGTGCCAGGGGCGGATCGGGTAGTTGTACATCACGCCCTCGGGTGGTCCGACTTTCGTCCAGATGTCGAAGTCCGACATGCTGGTGAAGGCCGGCAGGTCGAAGCCTTCCGAGGAGATGCACCGTTCCTCGACCTGTTTGCGCTCTTGCAGGTGGCGCACCAGGTCCTTGGCCGCGGGCTTGTTCTGGGCGAACTCCCAGACCGCGTAGAAGGTGTAGCTATAGGGGATGAAGCGGCCGGCCGGTCCGCGCGGCATCGGGAAGGTCCAGCAATCCGCGCCCACCGCGGGTGCATCGCGCTTGGCCACCGCCCAGGCGGATGGCGGGTTCATGATCATGGCGTTCTTGCCGGAAATCAGCGCCCGGTTGTTCGACGCGTCATCATAGCTCTTCGCATCCGCCGGCAGGAACTTCACGAACCGCTGGGCCCATTCCAGGAAGCGGCGCATGTTGTCCGACTCGATGGCGATCTTGCCCTTGGCGTCCACCAGTTCCGCGCCGAACGCCGCATACCAGGACCCGGTATTGTTGATGGAATCGTTGGTCGAGCCCACCCCCATCGCGAACGGCACGCCGCCCTTGTGGCAGGCCTCGGCCGCCTTCAGGAACGCGTCGTAGTCCCAGCTCTGGCCGATCTCCTTGTCGGACGGCGCGGCCGGATACAGCTTCTGGATGTCGATCCCCGCCAGGTCCCGCATCATGCTGATACGCCCGCACAGTGTCAGGTTCACCGAACCCGTGCTGGACGGCACCGCGACCCAGCGGTCCTTCACCTTGCCCAGGTAGCCGTATGCCGGTGCATAGGTGCCATACTGCTTCTGGAGATGATCGACGACATCGTCCACCGGCTCCATCCGGTCGCCCAGGTTGCGCACCTCCCAGTTGGCCACCGGCAGGATGTCATGTCCCTTGCGGGCCTGGTATTGCGCCTGCTGGGTCAGCATCAGCTTGCCGCCGACTGACGTGATGAAGTCCATGCTGACTTCGACCTTGCTCTTTTCGGCCCATTCGTTGACCTGGTTGCGCATGGTCTGGTTGGCGCCCGGCACCCAATGGTCCCAGAAGGCGACATTCAGTTTGCCGGCCGCGCCAGCAGTGCGGATATGCACCAACGGCAGGGCGGCGGCGGTTGCCGCGAGCATGGCAGTACGGCGCGTGATACGACGCTGTTTGATCATGAAGTCACACTCCCTCGCCGACCCAGGTAAGACCCAGGTCGTTTGCCTTTTGATTATTCGCGGGCAACGCCCACGACGAAGTCACTTCGAGGCGACTTCTCCCAAGGCTACTTCGGGGGGATACCCGCCACGAGAGTGCGGGGTCAGCCTACGTCGGAACGTGGGTCGAACGCTACAGTTCTCGATCGGTGGGCCGGGGCAATCGAGATCAGTAATCGATCTGGAACAGACCTTCGACTTCGACCGCGGCGTCGGCGGGCAGGGAAGGGACCCCGATCGTGGTGCGCGCATGCCGTCCGGCCTCTCCGAACACGGAAACGGCAAGGTCGGACGCGCCGTTCATGATCAGCGCATGATCGCGAAAATCCGACGGCGCGGCGATGAACCCGCCCAGGCGCACGACCCGACGCACCCGGTCAAGGTCGCCGGAGCAGGCCGCTTTCAGATGCACCAGCAGGTTGATGAAGCAAAGACGTGCCGCTTCCCGGCCTTGATCGACCGAAACGCCCCAACTCACCTTGCCGGTAATGGCGACCTTGCCGTCGATCGCCGGCAACTGGCCGGAAATCACCACCAGGTTGCTGCTGACGACATAGGGCACGTAGTTCGCGATCGGCGCCATGGGCAACGGCAAAGTAATGCCCAATTCCGCGAGTTTCGTCTCGATCCGGCCAGCCATCATGGGTCTCCTTGCAGAATGGAACTGTCCTGGCCCCGGCCGCCGATCGCACCGCATCGTGTCGATCGGCCGAGCGATCTGGAACGCAGGATCAAAAGCTGACCAGCCCGGTTCGGCCCGACGGCAATGACCGTCCATGCCGGATCCCGCGTGGCCCGATCAGGATGCGGGACGCCCACCCGTCGCGACCACCGGAGCGCAAGGCCGGGTGGTCGGGTGCGAATCCATCGACCCGCGGACGCTGACCACTACCGCGACACCAGCCGCAATTCCCGCCGACGGGCACGGGGCGAAGCCTCCGGCGGCAGTTCCAGCGGCAGCAGAGGCGACTGGTCGCGCGCGCCGCTGCCCACGGTATCGGGTTCCTCGATTTCCGCGGCCGGGATGTCGCGCCGTCCCAGATAGTTCGCGGCCAGATGGCGGAACGTGTAATCCAGCAGAGAGGTTGCCGCGCGCACCGCCGGGTCGCCCTCGACCGCGCCGGCCGGACCGAACCGCGTGAAGGTAAAGGCCTCGACGAAGGTTTCCAACGGAACGCCGTGTTGCAGCCCCAGGCTGACGGCGTGGGCAAAATTGTCCATCAGGCCGCGGAACGGCGCGCCTTCCTTGTGCAGGCCAATGAAGACTTCGCCCAATGTCCCGTCGTCGTATTCTCCGGTGCGCAGGAACACCTTGTGCCCGCCGACCGAGGCTTTCTGCGTGTAGCCGGCCCGCCGCCCGGGCAGGTCTCGCCGTTCCGCTGGCGCCACCGGGGCGGATAGCGGCACCGGGCGAGGAGGCATCGTCGCGACATAGGGTGCCACCGCGTCATGCATGGAGGCATGCGCCGCGGCGGTCGCCTGCGGCAGCGGATTGCTCCCGGCCAGCACCATCGCCAGGGCTTCCTCGGCCGTGATCCCACTGGCGGCCAGCCAGGCCCGCGCCGATCGTCTCAGCACGCCGGACGCCGACAGGGCGGAAAACGCAGGGGCGATGCCACCGGTTTCGACCCCCAGCAGGGCGTCGGCCGGACCGGGGCGCAGAATGGCGGTGGTCGTTCGGTGATAAATCGCGCCCGGCGCGTGGCGAAGAATCGCGCCGGCTGCAGGCGGGTCCAACGCGCCAAGGCCCCGCGCGGCGTGCCACGCCGCCAGCGCCGCGGTTTCCAGGCCAGGCAGCATGGTATGCGCGGGGGGCGCCGGCCAATCCTGTGCCGCCTGTCCCCGTGCCCCGAGTCGGGTGGCCAATGCGGCGGACGCCACATCGGCCCGACCGCGCAGGATGGTAGCCAGGGCGCGCGCGATGTCGCGCGCCGAAGCCGATCCGTAATCCACGCGACAGGCCGCCAGCAACCCCGCCAGGTCGGCCATGCCGATCGCGATATCGACGGCATCCGGGGCGGCAAAACTCAGAGTGAAAACCGCGGTCTCGACCGCTTCGGCAAAATCGGCCGCGTCAAAATGCCCGCCGCCATCCAGGAACGCCGGCAAATTGAGCACGAAGCTCGGTTCCCGATCGCCGAACCCCGCCCAGATCGCATCCGTCGGCGTGCCCCGGCGCAGCAGCAGCATCCGATGCAGCCGGTCTTCCAGAGCGATGGCGAAACCGGCCGCCCGGGCGCGTTCGCTCACTGGTCCGATCCAGGCCTGCGCCGAACACGCCAACGTCACCCGTCCCGTCATCGCCCGACCGCTAGGCAGTCGGCCAGGCACGAAACCGTTCGGTTCCTCGCCGCCCGCCAGACTGGCCAGGCCCGCCGCCGCGGTCTCCTCCCACGACGCGGGCAAGGTTACCAGCCGAGGCGCCTGATCGGGATCCGGAGCGATGCGGGTTTGCCGCATCCTTACGCCATGCCAGGTTCGATGCGTCTTCATGGGAGGATGCTATCCCCGAGTCTCAGACCGTGGAAGCACATTTAGCGTCACATTCGTCGCCCGACCACAAAATCCTGTGGATACTTCCGTGTCAGCGGGTTTGCCCCTGGAAATTCGCGTTTCGGGGCGATCCGTTCGGATGGGTAGACCAATCGCGGGCGGATGCGTATATCAGCGGCCATGAACATCGGAACCTGGCTGTTCACCAAGCTTAAGGGCCGCCAAGTCGGCTCCGACGCGGCGGGCAATATGTATTACGAGGAAAAGCAACCGCGCGGCGGTGGGCTGCGGTCACGCCGTTGGGTGGCCTATGCCGGCCAGCCGGAGGCCAGCGCCGTCCCGCCGGAATGGCATTCCTGGCTGCACTACACCACGGATGCCCCACTGCCCGACACCGGCCGCAAGCCCTGGCAGAAGCCGCATGTCGCCAACGCGACCGGCACGACCCAGGGCTATCGTCCCGCCGGGCACGACTACCAGGGCGGCCATCGCGCGCGCGCCACCGGCGACTACGAATCCTGGACCCCGGGCTCGTAAGCGAACCCATGCAAAAACACGGGACCGCCGAGGTACTGACCGGTGCCTTCGTCATCCTGCTTGCCTTGGGCTTCGTGGTCTACACGCTGTCTCATACCGGGCGGGCCAGCGTGTCCGGTTATCCGCTGATCGCCCGCTTCGACCGGATCGACGGGCTGAACGCCGGCGCCGACGTCCGGATCGCCGGGGTCAGGATCGGCGCGGTGACCGACATGAAGCTGGATCCCGACACCTTCCTCGCCGTCGTCACCATGACCATCCAGGACGACGTCAAGCTGCCCAAGGACACCAGCGCCGAAATCACCAGCGAGAGCCTGTTGGGCGGCAAGTTCCTGTCCCTGACACCGGGTGGAGACACCGTCATACTGAAGCCGGGGCAGGCGATCGCCATCACACAGTCGTCAGTCAGCCTGGAGCAGCTTCTGGGCAAATTCATCTTCAGTGTTACATCCATGAAGCCAGCCGACACCGCCCCGCCAGAGGGCAACACGCCAGAGGGCAACACCCCAGAGGGCAAGAAGTGATCCCGCCGCCGCCCACCGTCTGGCCCGGACTGGACGGGAACGCCGTTGGGTGTCGGGAAAAACTGCGCATGCTGGCGGAAAACCACGCCGAAGTCGCCCAGGTGCTGACCGATGCTTTCGAGGACGCGGTCCTGATGGGCGTCGATGAAGATGCAATGCGGGAGATCCTGGCCGGTATG
The DNA here is from genome assembly GCA_945871455.1 of Asaia bogorensis. Taxonomy (GTDB): domain Bacteria; phylum Pseudomonadota; class Alphaproteobacteria; order Acetobacterales; family Acetobacteraceae; genus Rhodopila. The sequence goes on along the minus strand of CAMBXJ010000090.1, from coordinate 5,351 downwards.
GTCCGCGGCCTGGAGTCGCCGAAGCGCCCCCGCGCATGAACCGCCTCTTGCCGGTCACGGCAATCCTGCTCGCCGGCATGTCGGTTCTGGCGCAAGCCCCCATCACGGCCACGCCCCTGCCGCCGCTGCCGGGCACCGAACCGCGCGTCCCGACCTTGCCGACCGCACCCCAGAACCAGGCCCAAACGTCCCCATCGCAGATGCCCGATCCCCGGACGGCCCGGCCCGGCCCGTCTCCACCCGCGCCGCCGACCGCCGCCGAACAGCCGCCCGCGCGCCAGCCGGTCGCGGGGACCTGGGTTCCGCGAGGGGCCGCCATGCTGCAGGTGTTGGACAAGGTCAATGCCCGCTACACCGTGCTGACCGTCAAGAAGGGCGAGACCGTCCGGTTCGAGACCCTGTCCATCGGTGTGCTCGGCTGTGTCGTCCGCGGTCCGGACCAGGCGCCCGACGCGGCCGCCTTTGTAACCGCCACCGACAGCCTGGGTGCGGCCAGCCCGTTCAGCGGCTGGATCGTGCAATCGGCGCCCGCCGCGTCCATGCTGCAACACCCGATCTATGATGTGCGCGTCGCGGGATGCGCGCCATGAACAGAGCGGGATGCGCGCCATGAACGATGCGGGATGCGCGCCATGAGTCTGGATCCCTTGCCCCCATTGGCGCGGGCGGCTCTGCTGCTCGATCTGGATGGTACGTTGCTGGATATCGCGCCGACCCCCGATTCGGTCGTTGTTCCCCCCGGCCTTCCCCCGACCCTGCACCGCTTGCGGCCCCTGGTTGGCAATGCCCTGGCGGTGGTCACCGGCCGGCCCATCGAAACCATCGACAGCTTGCTGGGGGATTGCGTCCAGGCCGTCGCCGGCGAGCATGGCGGCGCGATCCGCCACGCACCCGGCCAACCGATCGAGCGACCCGATCTGCCGATCCCGCCCGAGCCATGGCTGGAGGCGGCGGCGGTGCTGGCCGCCCGCTTCCCCGGGTCTATCCTGGAACGCAAGGCCCGCGGCTTCGGCCTGCACTTCCGCCTGGCACAGGAAGCCGGTCCGATCTTCCACGCCGAACTATCATCGCTGCTGGCCGGCTCGGAACAGTTTCGGCTGTTGCAGGGGCATATGCTGTGGGAAGTGCGCCCGGTCGGGGTCGACAAGGGCGATGCGGTCGCGGCGCTGATGCGCTATCCGCCGTTTGCCGGCCGACAGCCGATTTTCATCGGCGACGACGTCACCGACGAGGACGGCATGCGGGTCGCCCGATCCATGGGAGGCGCCGGATTGCGCGTGCAGGATGCGTTCGGCGATCCGGCCGGGGTGCGTGCCTGGCTGAAACAGGCGGCCGCCGCGGCGGAATGGCCGGCTCTGCCAATCGCTTGACCTGGGAGGACCGCGTGAGGTTGCGCGATTTCGACGTTCTGACCTTCGATTGCTACGGCACATTGATCGATTGGGAGAGCGGGCTTTACGCCGCCTTGGGGCCGTTGCTGGCGCGCGCCAATGTTGCAGGCACCAATGTCCCGGGCGCCAATGCCCCAGGCGCTAAATTCCCAGCGGCCGATGCGACGGCCGAACGCGATGCGGTGCTGGCGATTTTCGCAGAACGCGAAGCCAGCCAGCAGGCCGCGACCCCGGACATGCCGTATGCGGCGTTGCTGGCCGAGGTGCATGGTCAACTCGCGCGCGCCTGGGGCGTGCCGGCCTCGGATGAGGAAAACCAACGCTTTGGTGCTTCGGTCGGCGACTGGCCGGCATTTCCGGACACGGTGGCGGCGCTGCAGGCCCTGAAACGGTATTTCCGGCTGGTGATCCTGTCGAATGTCGATCGGGATAGCTTTCGTGGCTCCTACCAGCGTCTGGGCGTGACCTTCGACGCGATCCACACCGCGCAGGATATCGGATCCTACAAGCCCGACCCGCGCAATTTCCGCTATCTGCTGGACCGGCTGAAGGACGATGGGGTGGCCCCGGACCGCGTGCTCCACGTGGCTCAGAGTCTGTTTCATGACCATGCACCAGCGAATGCGGTGGGGCTGGCCTCGGCCTGGATCGACCGGCGGGCGGGTTCGACGGGGTGGGGCGCGACTTCGGCGCCCCCGGCCGGTGTTCGTTACGATCTGCGCTTTGACAGCCTCGGGGCGCTGGCGGCCGCCCACCAGGTGGAGCTGGCCTCTGGCTGAAGCCGGATCGACGCCACGTCGCGGTGGAACGATCGTGAACCCCCGGAAGCCGATTCCGCTCGGCCGCGGGACCGCGGCGTTCATCCGTCAGGATCGTAAAGGGCCGCGGGATGGGTCAGCGGCCCGTATGATACCAACCGACCGAGCCAGGGACCCATGCGACAACGGCTGCCGCCATTGCGAGCGCGGCGAAGCAGGCAAGGGCAGGTAACTGATACCAACTGGCCGAAACAATGACCCACGGGCGCTGCAAAGCCGTCATGGCGGGTGCAGACCCGCCATCCACGCCTTGCGCTGTTGCAGCCCTGGAAAAGTCGTGGATGCCGGCCTGCGCCGGCATGACGGGGAGGAGTTGACCGAAGAGTCAATCTTTCCGACGGCTGGTATGAGACGATAACGCCAAGAACTTGGATTGCCGCGCCGCGCTCGCAATAACTCCAACCGACCGAACCAGTGACCCATGACGACAACGGAAGCTGTCCTTGCGAGCTTCGCGAAGCAATCCAGGGCAACCAACAGGATCGGTAGTGCCAGGCCCCTGGGTTGCTTCGCTGCGCTCGCAATGACAGCGACCACTCATAGGTCAGTGGTTGGGGCGGGTGGTGTGAGTAATATCCGAACCTACTCCCGGCGGCCTCCAAGTATCTATGGTTGCCAGCAACATGAGGCCAGGGTGCCGGCGTAACTCCGAAGGTCCATCTCGTCGTGGATGTTCGGTTCGGCCGGCAAACATGCCTTTCGAAATCGAAGCGACTGCCAATGGAACATGAGCCATCATCGGCCGTCAGTTGCGCACCGGGCTCGCAACAACGGCGCGCGATTCACCGGAACAACCAGGGAAGCCAGATGTCCGACATCAATGTAGAAGATAGAATCTGGATGCGCCAGGCGCTCCGCAATGCGCGTGACGGCGCGGCAACCGCGGGCTGCGGTCCGATCGGGTGCGTCATCGTGTGCAATGGCGTGGTGATTGGCGAGGGATTCAACGAGGTCGGTTGGCGTAGCGATTCGACCGCCCACTCCGAGATCGTCGCCATACGGCGAGCCGGTACGTTCATGCACTGCGCGGAACTGCGGGGCGCGACGCTTTATTCCACCTTGCAACCCTGCGGCATGTGCAGCATGGCGGCGATCTGGGCCAAGATCGGACGCATCGTCTATGGCGCCGGTCGGGGCGATGTCCACGATATGTATTTCGAGGCCCGCCACTTGAACACCATCGACTTCATCCGCGACTCCTACCGCGAAGACCTGTCGCTGTGCGGTGGGATTCTTGTCGAGGAATGTGCCGCGCTCTATGTCCGGCACGACGCAGACGTTGCGAGGGATCAACAACCCAATCGGTGAGCCCAGCCCCGATGCGACCATGCATCGGGTTGTGGCCGTACAACCGTGGCCGGTCCCGATGGGCGATCGGGCAGGGGGGCAAGGCCGGGGGGGTAGGGACCGGCAGGCTGGGACAAAGTCCCATGTCCGGTAGAATAGGCATAGAACACGAAATGCGGACCGTGCGGGATGAGCGGGCCGTGACGCGAGGGCCGATCGTGCGGGGGTAACCGTGCGGGCGCGCGCTTGGGATTGTCCGGCCGATCCCTTACAATGCCCCTGCTTCAAAACAGGAAACGCCGTATTCATGACGCCCGCCCTCCGGCGCCAAGGCTTGGTGATCGTCATCACGCTGGCCACCGCCTATGTCGCCAGCCATTTTTTCCGGGCGTCGAACGTGACCATCGGGCTCGACCTGATGCGCGACCTGTCGATCGGGCCGGAAGCTCTGGGGGCGCTGACCGGGGCGTTCTTTTTCGGCTTTTCGGCCATGCAGATCCCGTGCGGCTTCTTCTTCGATCGCTACGGCCCGCGCCTGACCGTGTTCGGCATGCTGCTGTTGGCCACCGTCGGCGGTTTGGTCTTCACCCTGGCGACGAGTTGGCCGCTGCTGCTGACCGGACGCGTGCTGATGGGGGCCGGTTTCGGCGTCATGCTGATCGGCAGCATGGTCGTGATATCTCGCTGGTTTTCGCCCGACCGGTTTTCGACCCTGGCCGGGATGGTCATGTCGATCGGGTTGATCGGGAATCTGCTGGCGACCACGCCGCTCGCCTGGGGGGCGGAGCAGATCGGCTGGCGCGGCGTGTTCGCTATTGTCGTTCTGTTCACCTTCGTGTCCGCCATTGCGGTGTTTCTGGTCGTGCGAGACGCGCCGCCGGACCATCCGTTTATGCACCGCAAGACTGAAACCGCGGGAGAGATGCTGCGTGGTCTGGGGGAGGTGCTTCGCAATCGTCGTCTGCACTTCATTCTGGTACTTAATTTCTGCAACTACGCCTGCACCTTTACCGTGCAGGGCCTGTGGGGTGGGCCTTTCCTGCGCGAAGTGCATGGGCTGTCCAAGATCCAGTCCGGCAACGTGCTGTTGTCCGCGGTCGTCGCATATCAGGTGGGCGTGCTGCTGTTCGGGCCGCTCGACCGGCTGCTCGACACGCGAAAATGGATCGTCGTTGCCGGCACGGTGGTGATCGCCTCGATCCTCGCCACGCTCGGCCTTACATCGGGTGGGCCGGCCTGGCTGGCGGTCGGGTCGATCATTGCCATCGGCTTCTTCAGTGCGTCGAGCACGATGATCATGACGCATGGGCGCGGCGTGATCCCGGACCGGCTGATCGGCCGCGGCATGGCGACCATCAATACCGCCGTGATGTTCGGCGTCGCCTGCATGCAGAGCCTGTCGGGCATCATTCTCGGCCTGTTCCCCGCGATGGCCGACGGAACGCGCTCGGAGCTTGCCTATCGAGGGCTGTTCGGGTTCATGGCGGTGGTGCTGTTGGTCGCGGTTTCGATCTATGCCCAGGTCGCCGATGTGCGTCCGAGCGATGAGTTGCGGACGAAACCGGTGTAGGGGTTTGTATGGGGTGGAGACGGGCTGGTCACGATTTTGACGCCGGTTGGCGGGTCAAGCCCCTGCAATGACGACGGCCGAGAGGGACGATGCCTTGGCCATTACTCGGCGAGTCGGCATTACCCCTCCCGATACCGCTCCGCGTCTTCCGCCAGCAGCAAGCGGTCCCGCAACAGCGCATCCGCCACCGCCCGACGCTTCGCCGCATGATCCGCCGCGTCCGCGTAGCGTTCCGCCACGGACGGGCGGGGATCTCCCACCGCCTCCCGCTCCGCCCGCGTTGGC
>CAMBXJ010000089.1 GCA_945871455.1 Asaia bogorensis | reverse complement strand
TCGCGGAGATCGCGTTGCGAAACAACTCTTCGGTGATCGGGTCGGTGGAGGCAGAAACCGTCATCTTCGCGCCTTGGTAACCGGGAGCTGACATCGGATCACCGAAGCCGACCGGTGGCAATAGGTGTGATTCGTGGGCCGGGAGCGGCCGGTTTCACCCAGAGTCCGGCCGGGGCCGAAGGTATCGCACAGGGGAAGGAATGGGCGGCCTTTACAAGCGACTGCGCACAGAGGTTGATCCGCTCGACAAGCACTCCCATTGCGATATGGCACTAATTTGCGCCGAACCGAAGAGCGGCATTACCTGCCGCCGATCCGATATCGAACTTCTGTGCAAGGATATGACAAGTCGTATGGGCGTGATGATGTTGGCCCAATTTGGCACGATCGTCGCGGCGATGGCCTCCATGAAGCTACACCCGTAATGCCAACTGTCTGACGCAAGGACTCATCGGTGCATGTCTCCCCGTCTGGGTGACCGCAGGGCCGCCACCGGCGTCTTCGATGGAGGCAGTCTGGGAAAGTCGTGGATGCCGGCCCGTGCCGGAATGACGCGGAGGCGCTGACCGGTGAGTTTCTGTCCGTCGGTTGGTAGAAGTCGACCGTCTCACGGCCCCCCATTCGCCATCCAGCCACCATCCACCGACATGATGGTGCCGTTGATCCAGGAAGCGGCCGGAGACCCCAGGAAACACGCCATCGCCGCAATATCCGCCGGTCGACCCAGCCGACGCATTGGTGTGCGCGCCAGCAGGGGCGCCCGATCCAGAATTCCCTGTTGGATCAGACCTTCCACCATATCGGTCTGCACATAACCTGGTGCGATTCCATTCACCCGCACGCCGGAGGGGCCCCATTCCGTCGCCAGGGTTCGTACCAAATTCGATACAGCACCCTTCGTCGCCGTGTAGGCGGATCGGTTCGGTGCCGCGGTCAGGCCGTAAATGCTGCTCGTCGCCAGGATCAAACCCGATCCCGCCGCGACCATCCGCCGTCCCGCCGACTGGCAGGTCAGGAACACGCCGGTCAGGTTTACGTCCAGCACCTGCCGCCATTCGGCTTCGGTCAGTTCCAGAGTCGGCTTGTTGGCGCTGACCCCGGCATTCGCATGCGCGACGTCCACACCGCCCCATGCACGATCCATAGCGGTAAACGCGTGCTCGATATCCGCGGCAACGGCGACGGAGCCTTCCACGCAAATCCATCCCTGCGGGGCATCGGCCACCGGGATGCGATCCAGAATGCAGACCCGAGCCCCTCTCGCCGCATAGGCATCGGCGACTGCTCGGCCGATACCACGGGCGCCCCCGGTTACCAGCAATCTGGTCCCAGCAGGCGGATCGGCGGACAGCACGAGCGGTTCGGTCATCGACATGTTTCCTGGAGCGATTTGGGCTAAACCTATCGTGCTCTCGCCACGCGGTCACGACCTGCCCCATGTCCCGCTGTTTCGCCTCCCTGGTTTCGGCTTTCTGGCTGCTCGCCGCCATCGGCGCGCTGGTGGATTGGGCGTGCCCGCCGGACCTGACCCGACTGGTCATCGTAGGAACGGAAATTCAGGACCGTCACCATCGCACGCTCGCGCTATTGCCCGCTCCGAACGGCGTCTGGCGTTTTCGGACGGATGTCGAACGTGTCTCCCCGGTCATGCGGGACCTGTTGATCGCCGTGGAGGACCGGCGCTTTCACTACCATCCCGGAGTCGATCCAATCGCGCTGGGCCGAGCGGTGGTGCAGTTGGGATGGTATGGGAGAGTGGTGTCGGGTGGGTCGACCCTGGCGATGCAGGCGGCGCGGTTGTTGGAACCGCGGCCGCGCACCGTTCGCTCCAAATTGATTGAGATCGGACGGGCTCTGCAACTTCGGATGCGCTATGGGCCGTCCGGTATCCTGGATATCTGGCTGACCCTGGCACCGTTCGGCGGCAATCTGGAAGGCGTACGTGCGGGCGCATTGGCTTGGTTCGGCACCCCACCCGAGGCGCTGGAGCCGTCACAAGCCGCGTTGCTGGTGGCGATTCCGCGCCGTCCTGAAGCCCTGCGTCCGGATCGGCATGGGCAGGCGGCGAGCGCGGTGCGTGACCGGGTGCTCGCCGTCGGTGTCGTGGGTGGATTGTTCGATGGGGCCGATCCACCTCCGGTTCCGACGGCGCGTTTGGCGTTGCCCCGCCATGCGCCGCAGGTCGTGGCCGGTTTGGCGCGCCAACCGGTGGTACGAACCACGCTCGACCTGGGACTGCAAATCGCAACGGAACGATTGGCGACGCAGATTCTTGCCGGCCTGCCGGACCGGGCGTCACTGGCCATGGTGGTCGCCGATGCCACGACCCGGGAATACCGGGCGATGGTGGCGGGCGATTGGCGGAACCAGGCCCGTTCCGGCGCGCTGGACCTGACCCGTGCGGTGCGATCCCCCGGTTCGGCGCTGAAGCCATTCATCTACGCGATGGCCTTTGCAGACGGCATCACCGGCCCGGATGCGGTGATTCCCGACCTGCCGCGCCGCTTCGGCGGCTACGCGCCAGAGAATTTCGACCGCGGCTTCGCCGGCACGGTAACGGCGGGGGAAGCCCTGCGCCGGTCACTCAACCTGCCGGCGGTGGCGTTGTTGGACCAGATCGGCCCACTGCGTTTCGCCGCGACCTTGCAACAGGCCGGTGCGACGCCCGTTCTGCCGCGCGGCGCAAACCCGGCGCTCCCGTTGGCATTGGGTGGAGCCGGAATCACATTGCGGCAGGCGGCCAGTTTGTATGCCGCGATCACGACCGACGGGTCAGGCGGTATGTTGCGACTGCTGCCCGATGCCGATCCGACCGCGCCCCCATTCCTGCCCATCGAGGCCGCCCGCGCCACTGCCGATGTTCTCACGCGCCCGTTCCCCGCCGGCGGTCCGCCGGGTGTGGCATGGAAAACCGGCACGAGTTGGGGCGGCCGCGACGCCTGGGCACTTGGCTTCAATGCGCGTCATGTCGCCGGGGTTTGGATCGGCCGCCCGGACGGAACGCCGCTGACTGGCGCGAGCGGATACACATTGGCTTTGCCCGTGCTGGCGCGCGTGTTTGACCTGCTGCCGGCCGAACCACGCACTCACTCGACCCCGTCCAGACCACCGACCCGCGTCCCGGCGGCGGCTGCGGATGGACTGCGCCTGTTGTTCCCGCCGTCCGGCGCGGTCCTGTCTGCGGATGGACGCGTGACGATCCGCGCGATGGGCGGCCAGCGGCCCCTGACCTTTCTGGTTGACGGCGACCGCCTTGCGAGCGAACCCGTCCGTCGCGACGTCGGGTGGCAACCGCCAGGACCAGGCTTCTACCGCATCACGGTGCTGGACGCGCGTGGCGAGGCAGTCCGATCCTCGGTTCGGGTTCGAGGGGAGTAGGATGCATGCATAACGTACCGCGGCCCAGGTTGATCCAAGTGGTGAGCCATCGGGCCTTCCGATGGCCAAACCGGTGGTCGGCTTTGGCCCTCTTGCTGATGGTGCTGGCGGGGTGCGCGCAGCCGCCAATCGACAATTGTGACCTGGTCTTGCTGGCCCGCGCGCCGCTGCAAAAGCAGCACAATCTGCTGACCGTGCCCGTGGGCATCAACGGCCAATGGGTCAATCTGATCGTCGATACCGGCGCCGAACGGACCACCCTGTCGGAGGACGCGGCCAAGCGTCTCGGGATGAGTCGTGATGCCCGCTATGTGACCCGATCCGGCGGGGTGGGTGGGGTGAGCACAAACCAAGATGTCCGGGTCGATTCCATGGTGCTGGGTGGCGTGCGCTTGCCGATCGAGCGCCTCGCGGTCAGCCAGTTCGGAGAGGGTCTGCAGGCCGATGGCCTGCTGGGGGCGGACATTCTGCTCGCGTTCGATCTGGATATCGACGCCCCGGGCGGAAGCCTGTCCCTTTATCGCGTGCGACGCTGTGCGGTCGCCACCCCTCCATGGGCGGAGGAGGCGGTCCCGATCGCAGCCATTTCCGTGCGCCGGGATCGCATGCTGGTTCCCTTCGCCATCGACGGCGTGGCGGGTTCGGCCCTGTTGGACACCGGGGCGCAGTCGACGGTCATCGGCGCGGCGATGGCCACCCGCATGGGGATTGCCCAACAGCCGCGTGGCGGCGATCCGGTCATTCGCATTCGTGGCGTCGGCGCCAACACTATAGTTGCACGGATCCATTCCTTTCAGGAGTTCCGGATTGGCCCGGCGGTCTATCGTGGCGTGCGCCTGCCGATCCTACCCACCGATCTGGGTGGCGTAGACGCCCTGGTCGGTCAGGACTTCTTGCGTGACCGACGGGTCTGGATGTCGTTTCCGACCCGGCAGCTATTCGTCTCGCGCTTGGCCCATGAGGCGATCGGGCGGTAGGCGGGGTCGCATGGAAGTGATGGATGTCGGCCTGCGCAGGCATGACGGAGGCGTGGCTCGGTGGTCATAGTTTTCGCCAATTCGGACGGCGTTGTCCGGATCAGTCCGCCTGACCCGCCTGGTTTGGCCGGAGCAAGCCCGAAACTCGACATGGACGGGCTTGCGCCGACCAGGGGTTCGCGGACATAGTCCCCATCACGTTCCGTGCCCGCCCGATCCGGACCGCGCGCCGGTTCGTTACGAGGCAACGCAGCCATGGCAGGATCGCCTGTTTCACTCGAAAGTCCCGTGGAAATTCAGGGCCTGGTTTCCCGGGCGGGTCTGGCGCTCAACCCCGGCCAGTTGGCCGATCTGGTGCTCGCATGGCGGCAGGTCGCAGTCTTGATCGCCGAGATTCCTCGGGACCGCGGGTTCCAGGACGACATGGCGCTGGCATTCCGACTGCCATTCCCGACGCCCCCTGAAGTCGAGGCCGCCCCAGCGCCGTCGCGCAAGCCGGCAACGCCGAAGACCGTAACGCCAAAAACTGGGGCAACGGGAAGGACCACCAAGCCAGCCAAATTGCGCACATGAAGGCCAATGTCCCGTCTTTTCTCACCCTGGCCGGAGCGGCACGCCTGATTGGCAGCCGGCAGCTTTCGCCCGTGGAACTGACACGAGCCTTGCTGAAGCGGATCGAAGCGGTCGATCCCAAGGTCAACGCGTTTCTTCTTGTCACCGCACAGCGGGCGATGGCCGCCGCACGGGCTGCCGAGAAGACCCTCCTGGCCGCCAGCGCATCCGATCAACACTCCCGGCTGCTCGGTATCCCGCTGGCTTTCAAAGATATTTATGAAACAGCCGGCGTCCGTACGACCGCGCATTCCCGCATCCTGATCAATCACGTCCCGAAACATGATGCCGAGACCGTCCGCCGCCTGCGCGACGCCGGCGCCGTCATGCTCGGCAAGCTCGCGACCCATGAATTCGCGATCGGTGGACCCGCCACCGACCTGCCCTGGCCCCCCGCACGCAATCCCTGGGACCCGCGGCGCTTTACCGGCGGTTCAAGCTCTGGGTCCGGAGCCGCAGTCGCGGCTGGAATGGCGCTTGGAGCGCTGGGGTCCGACACCGGCGGGTCCATCCGACTGCCCGCGGCCTATTGCGGGATCGCCGGGCTGAAGCCGACACCGGGTCTGGTCTCTCGCCGTGGAGTGATTCCATTGGCGCCAAGTCTGGACACGGCCGGACCGATGGCATGGACGGCCGAGGATTGTGCCATCCTGATGGACGTGCTGGCCGGGCACGATCCGGCTGATCCGGCATCGGTTGCCGTCCCCCCCATCGAATTTGCCAGGGCGATCGAAGCCCCGCTGAAGGGGCTGCGCGTTGGAATGTTGCGCCGCTTCTATGAAGAAGACGTGCCCGCCGCGTCGGCGACGCTGAAAATGATGGCCAACGCCGCACGTGTGTTCAAGGATCTGGGCTGCACTGTCCAGGATGCGGTACTGCCGCCGGTGCAGGACTACAACGGGGTCGGCCGGATTATCATTTCGGCCGAAGCCTATGCCATGCATGAGGCAACCCTGAAGACGCGGCTGTCCGATTACTCCAGGGTGTTCCGAATTCGGGTCCTGGCGGGCGCACTGATCAGGGCGGCGGATTACATCGCGGCGCAGCGTCGTCGGACCGACCTGATCGCGGCGACCGCCGAACCGTTCAGGAAGTTCGACGTGCTGGTCTGCGCGCCGACAGCGGATGCCGCGCCACTGTTGAACGACCAGCGGCCCGACGAGGGGTTTTCCCGCCCCTTTGTCACAACGGTCGCCAATGTCGGGGCCGTGCCGTCCCTGGTGGTATGTGGCGGGTTTACCGACGCCGGATTGCCGCTGGGTCTCGAAATCATGGGACCCGCGTGGGGTGATGCCACCGTGCTGCGCGTGGGTCATCACTATGAGCAAGCCACCGGAACGCGAGACCGGCGCCCCGAATTGTAGGTGACCGCGGATGTTGCCTGACGGTCAGGCTTGCGGTTGCGCCGGGTTGGCGCTGCCCTGGGTCACCGGCAGCCAGACCCGGACCGTGGTTCCCTGACCGGTGTCGCTCTCGAACACCAACCGACCACGATGACGATTGACGATGTGCTTCACGATCGCCAAGCCGAGCCCGGTGCCGCCCGCATCGCGTGATCGCCCTTTGTCGACGCGGTAGAACCGCTCCGTCAGTCTGGACAGGTGTTCCTTCGGGATACCGCCGCCCTTGTCCGCGACGGTCATCAGCACACCGCGCCGCGGTGGCCAACGGGGATCGTCTCGGGCTGGCTGATTGACGCTCAAGCGGATGTCCCTACCGCCCCGGCCGTATTTTACCGCATTGTCGACCAGGTTGTGCAGCAGTTGCACGATCTGATCGCCATCTCCCTGCACCGATGGGATATCCGGTTCGGCGTCAACCGTAACGCCCATGCCGGACGCAGCCAGCTTCGGCGCAAAGGTTGCCGCGACCTGGGTCATCTGCCGGATTAGATCGACCGGATCGGATGGCGCCTGATGTTCGGTCAATTCCACTTGCGACAGGTACAGCAAATCGTCGATCAGGCGATTCATCCGCGCGGCCTGTTCCGCCATGATTGCCAGGAATCGCTGCTGCGCGGGCGGATCCGATGCCGCCGGACCGCGCAAGGTTTCCGTGAACCCGATCAGCGCCGCGAGCGGGGACCGGAGTTCGTGACTCACATTGGCGACGAAATCCGCCCGCATTTGCTCCACCGCCCGTTCGCGGGACCGATCGGAGAAGATCACCACCGTTCGACCTCCATCGGCCAGTGGCGGATCCATCGGCACCACGACGGCCCGAACCTCCCGCGGCACCGGGACCGGAAGCGACAGTTCGGCGCCCTGGACCGCGTTCGCCGATAACGCGCGGTCGATCGCGGTGCGCAATTCCGGGTTGCGCAATACCGCGGGCAGGTCGTCGCCGTACGCGGTCCTTGCCGCCGCGTTCATGCGCCGGATCGACCGATCCTCGGCCAGCACCACCAGTGGATCGGGCAGTCGTTCCAGGATCAACGAATCGGCAAGACGATCACGCTCCATCGTTTCAGCGCGCTGCGCCAGGCGTCGGGACAGGCGCGCGACCGCGACGCCGAGCGGCTCCATGGTGACCAGGTCGATGGGTTCGGGCAGAATGGGCGGGGCGTCGCTTGCGCCAATTCGACCGATGGCCGCGTTCAGGGTTGCGATATCGCGCGACCAGATCGTCATCAGCGCGACCATTGATGCGCTGGCGAGCGCGATCGCCGCGGCTACGACCCAGAATACTGAGAGTCCCGCCAGGCCCAGCGCAAGAAGTACCGCCGCCTGGGCGCCGCCGATCGTCATAGCGACCATCAGGAATGAGTTGATTCGATCCATGGATCAGCGTCCGCCCATACAAATCGGCCGAGACAACGAATCCGCGGCCGGCGCCACCTCGTTAAACCGACGCGGGTCGGCATCCACCACTTTCCCAGTCTGCAACCACGGAAAGCGAGGATGACGGGTCTGCACCCGCAATGACGGGGACGCACTGGCCGTTCGGTCACTATTTCGGCCGGTTGGCAACATGATGTGTGGCATGGGGCGGCTTGCCGTCCAGGAGGAACCCCGGACGTGGCGCGGTTCGTGACGCGGGACGAGCATATTGCAACGGTTCATTGGTTGCCCTCAAGCGAGAGGAACGCCGCTGTCTCTGCCGCGGCCTGTGCCAAGCCGACCCGCCGCACCCGCACGCCTTCCGGGAAGGCGGACAGCATGCGGCTGGGAGTCTGCCGGTCCAGCAGCACGAACACCCCGCGATCGGACGCGCGCCGGATCAATCGGCCGAACGCCTGGCGCAAGCGCAGGCGGGCGATGCGATCATCGTAGGCCTTGGGGTCGCCTTCCGAAAGGTGGACGCGTCGCTCGCGATGAAGGATGTCTGGTCGCGGCCACGGCACGCGTTCGAACACCACCAGTTGGCAGGCTTTGCCGGGCACATCGACCCCGTCTCGCATGGCGTCGGTTCCGAGCAGACAACTGGCTTCCTCGGTGCGAAAGATATCCACCAGGGTGGCGTTGCCCATGGCATCCACATGCTGGGCGTAAAGCGGGATGTCACGGGCTTCCAACTCGGGCGCGATGCGGGCGTGTACGGCCTGTAAGCGACGGATCGCCGTGAACAGCCCCAATCCTCCGCCGCCGGATGCCAGGAACAACGTACGATAGGCGGCGGCAAGCTGGCCGATATCGTTGATCATCACATCGGTGATCACGAAGGCCCGGGTCTGGCGCGCATAATCGAACGGTGACGCGACCGAGGCGCGAATGGCCGGCGAGGGCAGATGCGGCGCCCCGACACGTGCCTCGGCGGCCGCCCAGGCCGCTTCCGGGTCTGAATTTCCCGAATCCCGCAAGGTCGCCGAGGTCACCAGCAGTCCTTGCGCCGGTGCGGCGAGCGTTGCCACGAACGGGATCGTCGGGTCCAGCCAATGACGATGCAGGCCGACATCGTTGTCGCGCAGCCCTTCGCGCCGATCCAGGCGGAAGAACAGCACATGCCCTGGGCGCTGGCCCGGATCGTCATCGGGTTCGGCCAGGCGCATCAGCATGGCCTGCCAGGCACTCAGCGGATTGATCGCGCGCCGGGTCAGCGACCGGCATGTCGCCTCGATTCGGTTCCGCGTGCTGGGGTCCATGTCCTCCGCTTCCGTGTCCAGGCGCGCCAGAAGGCGTTCACGCAGGGTGGTGAGCGGTTCGGCGATTCGCTGCATCGCGCGCGCCAGGCGTTCGGCGGAGGTCGCGACATCCTCGGCCACCGGAAAGACATCGCATTCGACAGACCCGCCATAGCTGGCCCGACGTGAATCGACGGGCGAGTCCTGGTCGGCGCCGATCGTGCGCGCGAGCACCTGCTGGCGCACCAGGCGGAGGAATACTTCGGTTGGATTGGTGCGGGTTACCTCGATACCTGCCAAGGGCGGGCCTTCCTGCTCCTGGCGCATCCGCATCGACCAGTCGGATGGCGGCAGCGCGCCGGCAGCCTGCAACGCCGCGTCGAGTGGGGCTTCCAATTCCGGCCGGGTAACGATCAGGTCCTCGGCGCGTTTGCGCAATCCCCTGGCGCGTGAAGCGCCCCCTTCGGCGCCTCGCAGCCAGCGCCGCAACTCCGCCGTTTCGACCCCGGAGAGGGTGGCGGAGAATGCGCTGTCCGCGGCTTCGAACACGTGATGGCCCTCGTCGAACACGTAGCGGCTGGGCACGGTGGTGTCGTCCAGCCCGCCCCAGGCGGCCTGCGTCATCACCAGGGCATGATTGGCCACGACCAACTCGGCGGAGCGGGCCCGGCGGACCGTGTGTTCGATGAAACAGCGGCGCCAGTGGGGGCATGCGGCATGGATGCACTCACCGCGCCGGTCGGCCAGCGTTGCGATCAGTGCGGTGCCATGCAGTTCGCCCAACCAGCCGGGCAGATCGCCGCCCTGGATGTCGCCGTCATCGGTCGCGGCCGCCCAGCGGGCGATCAGCCCAAGCGGAACCGTATGCGACTGGATAAGACCGCTGGAGGAGGCGTTGACGGCGTCTTCCAGGTTCAACAGGCACAGATAATTTTCCCGCCCCTTCCGCACGACGACCCGGCGGCGGCGCTCGGTCGGGTCTGGGATCAGGCGGGTGAGTTCGGTGTCGATCTGCCGCTGTAAATGGCGCGTGAAGGTGCTGATCCAAACGGCACCCCGGTTCTTCTCCGCCCAGACGCTGGCCGGCGCGAGGTATCCCAGGGTTTTGCCAATTCCGGTGCCCGCCTCGGCCAGCACCAGGTGCGGATCGCCGCGGGTTTCGCGAGGGGCGAATGCGGCTGCCACGGCCCCCGAATAGTCGGATTGGCCCGGGCGCTGTTCGGCTTCGGGTCCTAGAATCGCGGCCAGGCGGGATCGCGCCTCGGCTTCTTCCACGGGATGGGACGAGGGAGGTGGCAGTGGTGCCGTGTCGTCCCATTCCGGCAGGCGCTTCCAGACCCGCAACGGTTCCACGGATGGTGGCACGTGGGGACGGCCGAGCGCGGTTGTTACGTAGGGTGCCCAGCCCCAGCCGGCGGTTCCCATGCGGGCGGCGAGCGCGGCGGCATCGCGGTTGATCAAAGTCTCGCGGCCCCGGCTCAGATGGCTCAACAGGGCGAGGGCCAGTTCCGAAAGAAGGGCAACTTCGGATTCCAGGCCGGGCGGTGGGACGTCCATGTCGAGTGCTAAGGCCAGACCCCGGGGAGTCGGCGCGGCGGCACGGGCTGGTCTTGCGAAGGCGAACAGGTCCAGCAGGTCGAAGGCCGGGCCTGGGCGGATGCCGAGGCGGCGAAAGGTCGCGGGCGCATGGACGAGGAGCGGCGGCGGGAGGGCGCGCAGGCGCTCAACGGCCTGTGCGGTGGGCAGCAGCAGGAGTTCCCCATCTGGAGTCAGGACGGCGGCGCGTCCGTGGCCAGCGACGACGGCCGGAGCGTCAGGGAGCGTGATGGATTGGTTCACCAGGGGACACTACGCGACTGTGCGGAGCGCCGTCACCCATCGCAGATTGGTAGTCAGTTGGTCCACAGTTCGAT
>CAMBXJ010000088.1 GCA_945871455.1 Asaia bogorensis | reverse complement strand
CGGGCAGGCGTCCGAAGGTTTCCAGGGTGACGTCGCGGATGATGTCCCCGGTGGCGTTCATCGCGTCGCCATGGAACGGCGGCACCAGCAAATGACGGTCCCGCCGCAGGGCGCGCCCGGCCAGCATCGGCATGGATCGCTTGCCGAAGACCCGAGCCGGCCCCGGCTCATAATTAACCCCATACTGATCGACCGGCGCGGTGATGATCTGGCGCACCAGGTCGGGTCGCCCGGTCATGACGCAGTGGCGGAACGTCTGCACGGTGAACAGCGGGCCGTATTCCGCTCCGTATCGACGCAGGGCCGCATATGGGTCGCGCAGATAACGCATCATCTGCAGCGCCCGCAGCGGTGGGCCGGGAGGCAGGCGCTTCAGGACTTGCGTGTCGGGCATGAAGCAGGCTCTTCGTTCCGGCAAGTTGGGTGTCCAACCCTAACCTGGATCAACATCCCACGATACACGTCACCGGCACCAACCCGCGCATTGTCGTTGCCGGGACGCACCGGCCTGACAGGCGGACACTGGCCGGAGAGCCGATCTTGCCGTCGGCCGGTAACACACGGGCATCGCCAGGCGGGCCGGCCGCGTTGTTCGACGATCAACGCATCATTGAAATGACCGTCGGGCGCCGCCTTACCGCATGGTCAGCGCCCACTCGGTGTATTTCTTCGCCTTGGCATGCTGGTCCGCGTAATATTTGGCGTATTCGTCCCCGACCATCACTTTCACGGCCAGGCCGACGTCTTCCAACCGTTTGATATGCTCGGGGTTGGCCATGGCCTTGGCGAACGCGGCCTCCAACGTCTTGATCACCGCCGGCGGCGTGCCTTTTGGCACCGCGATCCCGCGTGACGAGGAGGAGATCACCGACGGAAAGCCCAGTTCCACCGTCGTCGGGACATCGGGCAGGAATTTCGACCGCTCCGTATCCATCACGGCCAGCGCGCGCGCATCGCCCGACTGGATACGCTTGACGACACCGCCGCCGACATTGTCGAACGCGACCTCCACATGGCCGCCCAACAGCGCCGTTACCTGCTGCGCGCCGCCGTCGAAATGCACGATGCGGAAATCGACCTTGGCCGCCTCGCCTATCATCAGAATCGCCAGATGGTCGTCGCTCAGGATGCCGGTGGTGCAGGCGCTGATCTTGCCGGGGGTTTTCCGAGCCGCCGCGATCAGATCGCCCAGGGTCCGGTAGGGGCTGTCCCCCTTCACCCAGATGATGCCGGCGTCGACCACCTGATTGATCAGCGGCACGAAACTGTCCAGACCGAACAGCGCCTTGCGCTCCGGGTCGAGGATGATCGTGTTCAAGCCCGGCAGGTTGATGAACGCCAGGGTATAGCCGTCGGGGCGGGCACGCGATGCCTCCGTCCAGCCAAGCTGACCGCCGGCCCCGGTCTTGTTTACGACCAGCACGGACTGGCCGAGGTCCTTTTCCGCGATGGCCGCCGCGACCCGGGCGCCGACATCAGTGCCGCCACCGGCCGGAAACGCCACGATCATCTGGATGGGACGGCGCGGGAAGTCCTGCGCGAAGGCGGCGTTTGTCAGGGCGGATGCCGCGAAAGGCGCAACCGCGCCGGTGCCGATCAGGCCGCGTCGAGTGATCATTGGGGTCTCTCCTCAGGCAATGGATCGGGGTGTCCTATAGCCGAAGGCGCGGCGCAACCCCAGGCAAGCACCCTACCGCGTTCGCATATCCGACTGTCGCCCTTGGACGAGGAAGGGTTTTCCCAGAGTGGGATTTTGGAGCGCCGACGTCGCCCTATCGGTGACGGTCGGGCTAACCCAAACCGCGCCGCCGGGGGGATCCGACGGCGGGGCAGAGCCGGTCAGTCGGCATCCGCCTCTCGCATTGGCGCCAGCGCTTTCGGACGCAACAGCACGAAGCCCAGGGCGATAACCGGGATGATCAGCAGCACCAGCGCCACCGGTCGATCCAGGAAGATCAGGAAGCTGCCGCCGGAGATTTCCAGCGTCGTGCGCAGCGATTTCTCCATCATCGGACCCAGGATCATCGCCAGGATCGCCGGGGCCAGCGGGAACTCCAGCTTGCGCAGGACGTAACCGATCAGGCCGAAACCCAACATGACCCAGACATCGAAGACGCTCTGCTTCAGGCTGTAGGCGCCGATCATGCAGAAGATCAGCACCCCGGCGCACAGATAGCTGAACGGCATACGCAACAGCCGAGCCCAAAGTCCGACCAAAGGCAGGTTCAAAACCAGCAGCATCGCGTTGCCGATGAAGAAGCTGGCGATCACTGCCCAGACCAGGTCCGGCCGCTCCTGGAACAGGAACGGGCCGGGGGTCAGCCCATTGATGATAAATGCCCCCATCAGCACCGCGATGGTCGGGGAGCTTGGCACGCCCAGCGCGAACAGCGGCACCATCGACGCGTTGGCATAGCTGTTATTGGCGGTTTCCGGCCCTGCCACGCCCTCTATCGCGCCGTTGCCGAAGCGTTCCGGGTGCTTCGACAGACGCTTTTCCGTGACATAGGACATGAAGGTCGGAATGACCGCGCCCACGCCGGGGATCAGCCCCAGGACGAAACCGATCCCGGTGCCGCGCAGGATTGCCTTGATACAGGGCCCGACCTCTTCACGTCTGGGCCAGAGATCGGTCAGTTTCGCGCTGATGATCCGTGCCTTGTGCTGCTCCACCGCGATCAGCAGTTCGGCAATTCCGAACAGGCCCATGGCGACCGGGATGAAGCCGATGCCGTCGAACAGTTCCGGGATGCCGCCGGTGAACCGTGGCGCGCCGCGCACCGGGTCGATGCCCACCATCGCCATCAGCAGACCGAACACCGTCATCAGCAGCGCCGCGGCCAGGTTCTTGCCGGCCAGGCCAACGACCAGACACAGTCCCAGCACCATCAGCGCGAAGAACTCGGCCGGCCCGAAGCCCAGCGCGAGTTTGGCCAGCGGGATCGCCACGACCGCCAGCGCGACCGTTGCCACGCAGCCGCCAAAGAACGAGCCGACCGCGGCGATCGCTAACGCCGCGCCCGCCCGACCCTGACGCGCCATCTGGTGGCCGTCGATACAGGTTATGACCGACGCGGCTTCACCGGGCACGTTGATCAGCACCGACGTGATGGTGCCGCCATACATCGCGCCGTAATAGATGGCGCACAGCATGATGATGGCGCCGGTGGCGTCCAGATTGAAGGTGATCGGGATCAGGATCGCCGTGCCGGCCGCCGGGCCGAGGCCAGGCAGAACGCCGATCAAGGTGCCGAGCACGCAGCCGATGAAGGCGTATAGGAGGTTGCTGGCGGTGGCGGCACCAATAAAGCCGTCCATCAGGTGGTAAAAACCGTCCATCGGCCTAGATCCCGAACATGCCGACGGGCAACAGCACGTCCAGCCAGTTGTTGAATAGATGGAACAGCCCGAACCCCGCGACCACGGCGAACAGGGCGACCGCCCACCAGCGACGCACCCCCAGCGCGACCAACAGACAGGCGCTGAAGATCATGATCGCCAGCCGAAAGCCCAGAGGCTCCAGCAGAACGGTGCCGAGCATAGCGGTTCCCAGGATGGAGGCCGCCCGCCAGGCCATTTCCCCGCGCGGGAAGATCGGCTTCGCCGGTTCGGCCGCCGGGCCCTGCTTCGCGGCCGGTGCGAGCGAGACCTGCAGCAGGATCAGCGCGCACAGCACCGCCCCGATCAGCGCGAGCCAGAACGGAAAGAAGCCAGGGCCGGGTCCCAGCCTGTCGAACAGGGAAAGGCTCCTCGCTTCCCATAGGGTCGCAAGGCAAATCAGCAGCATGACTAGCCCGGTGAGCTGCCAGCCCCGGCGCATACCAGATGGCACCCGGTTTTCCCCCTCAGATGCGGTTGATTGGGGGGAACCTAACCGGTGACCTACGGTCTGGCCAGGGGATGGGCCAACGGGGATGCGCCAGGGGATGCGCCAGGGGATGCGCCAGGAGATGCGCCAACGGATGCGCCAACGGATGACGCCCGGGGGTGGCAGCGACGGACGGCGTCGTCCCCATGCCGCCGGCATGGCGGGGCGGGCGCTGCCAGAGGGTGTCGATCGGCAATCCGGTTCGTGCATCCCAGGCTTGGTGCCTACGACATTCGCCCATCTCCGTCGCCGGGATATGGAAATCGCGCGGGGCTTGAGACCCGCCGCGCCCAGGATCAGTATGCAAGGACGTTCCCGGACCCAGGAGATGTCCCATGCTGCGGATCAAGCACCTCGACCATCTCGTGCTGCGCGTGACCGACCTGCCGGCGATGATGCGTTTCTATACCGACGTGCTGGGTTGCTCGGTCGAAAAGACCCGGGAGGACCTGGGCCTCTATCAACTCCGCGCCGGCTCCGCCCTCATCGACCTCGTCCCCGTCAACGGTCCGCTCGGCCGCAAAGGTGGCGCCGCGCCGGGCAAGGACGCTCGCAACCTGGACCATTTTTGCCTGCGGATCGATCCCTACGACGCCGAGGCCATCCTCGCCCATCTGCGCGCGCATGGCGCCCAACCTGGCCCCGTCGAGTCCCGCTATGGGGCGGAAGGCCAGGGTCCGTCCATCTATGTCCCGGACCCGGAGGGCAACGTCGTCGAACTGAAAGGCCCGGCCGACACCGCGGTGCCGGGCGGCTGATTAACGCGCTGGGTTGTCACGCCCCGCAATGCCAGGGTGGGACCGCGACCCTGGCGCCCAGGGGGCAGGCGGTTTCCGCAAGCTGTTTCCAACGCCCGTGCCCCTTGCGTAAACCGCCCGCCGCGCTTTCATGGTGTTCGATGCCTGCCAGGAGACGACCATGCTGAGGCTTTCGGTGCTCGATCAGTCGACCGTGGTGTCCGGGCGCTCCCCCCATGTCTCGATCCGGGAGAGCATCCGCCTGGCGCAACACTGTGAGGCTCTGGGTTACGACCGGTACTGGTGCGCCGAACACCACAACTCCCCGTCCCAGGCAGGAACCGCGCCGGAAATCCTGATCGCCGCGATCGCCGCGACGACGTCCCGGATTCGGATCGGGTCGGCTGGGGTGATGCTGCCGCATTACGCGTCGCTGAAGGTCGCCGAACAGTTCCGGGTGTTGGACGCCATTGCACCTGGACGGATCGATCTGGGGTTGGGCCGGGCGCCGGGATCCGACGGGCGGACCGCCTATGCGCTGAACCCACAGGCGGAAACCGCGGCCGAACATTTCCCCGCCCAGGTGCGCGATATCCTGGCCTGGATCGCTGGCGAAAAACTGGTGGAGGCGCATCCGTTCCGCGACATCATGGCGCAACCGCAAGGCCCGACCACGCCGGAGGTCTGGATTCTGGGCAGCTCTGACTACGGCGCTCAGGTCGCCGCCTATTTCGGACTGCCCTTCTGTTTCGCGCATTTCATCACCGATGGCCGTGGGGTGGACCAGGCCTTCGCGCAATATCGCCAGACCTATCGGCCGAGCGTGGCGCATCCGGAACCTTATGCCGCGCTGTGCGTCTGGGGGATGGCGGCGGAGACACCGGAACAGGCCGCCTGGCTGTTCAAATCCCGCGAAACGTCCCGGCTGTGGCGTGACCGCGGCATCGTGGCGGCGCTGCCGTCGCCGGATGAAGCCGCCGCGCTGACGTTCTCGGCCGGCGAGCAGGAGCGGCTGGAACGGATCCGCTCTCGCGCGCTGTTCGGGACTCCGGACGTGGTTGGGGCAAAGCTTCGGGCGCTGGCCGAGGAGCACCAGATTGGCGAGATCGCCATTCTGACGACGATGCACGATCCGGAGGCGCGTCGGCGGTCCTATACGCTGTTGGCGCGCGAATTCGGGATGACCCCGCGGGAGGACGACGCGGCCGATGCGCGGGAATTGGTGGCCACGCATCCCTGATTGCTGGGGATGGGGTTGATATTACAGATTAAACCCTACCGAGACGCGGCGCGGGTCCAGCTTGTCCTGGCTGATGGACTGGTCTCCGGCCAGAATCTGGATCAGGCGTATACCGGTGCCATGTTCCCTCAGGTCATAGCCGGTCGGCGTCGGCTGCTTGTCGTCGTATTCGACTGTCAATGACAGCATACCTTGGTCCCGCTCCACCGCGACTCGCAGCGCAACGGCGCCGAACCGTGCGGCATTCATCACCAGCACGAGGGTAGCCATACCGACGCGCGCCGCCGGATCGCCGTCAAGTTTCAACCCCGCCGGCACCGTTACCTTGGTCCCGGCTGTGCCGTCCAGCGGCATCACACCCTTCCAGATACGGGTCACCAGTGCGGTGAGATACTCGCGCATGTTCACGCCATCGCCCGCCACCTGGCGTCGCAATTGCTGGTGAACCTCCCCGATGGAGATGACGCGCCCGGACGCGTTGCCGAGGTCCAGCCGAGCGTCCGGGCTTTTCGCGCGATGCGCCTGAAGGTCGAGAACGTCCGCGACCATTTGCAATGAATTCGCGACCTGGAAATGCACCTCGCGCATCAGCATGTCTTTATCGGCCAGATGCTGCCGGGCTCGTGCAAGCTGGCGACGCAGCTCCATTTCGTTCGCGACGATGCCGGCGAGACTGGTCAACGTTGCCTCGTCTCGCGCGGTGAAGGCAACATTGGGCGTTGGCGAAATGACGCAGACGGTGCCCAGACCGTTGCCCTTCGGGTCACGGACCGGCGCGCCGGCATAGAAGCGGATGCGTGGCTCATTGACGACGAGCGGGCTGTCCCGGAACCGCGCATCGTCGGTGGCATCGCGGATGATCAGCGGGGCATTCTGTTGGATCGCATGGTTGCAGAACGCCCATGACCGTGGGGTTTCCTGCTGGTCGATGCCAACCCGGGCCTTGAACCATTGCCGCTTTTCGTCGATCAGGCTGACGAGTGCGATCGGCAGGCCGAACAGGGTCTGAGCCAGCCGGACCACCCGATCGAAGGCCTCCTCCGGCGGGGTATCGAGGATATTGTAGTCGCGCAAAGCCGCCAGGCGTTCCGCTTCCGCCGTGTCGACATCCCCATTGCTGATACGTTCGTCTGTCATTCGCACCGTGGCCGCCTAACGAAGCCTATCCTATGCCTGATCTGGCCGCGGGTCTCGGATAATCAGGTTTTCGCGAGTGTCGCATGTCCGCCTTTGGGCGCACGACCGTCCGTTTGACACGTCCCTCTGGCCGGGATTGTGTGCAACTTACAGCCGGACCGCGATTGGGCGCCGCCATGGCGACCAACCGACGCCGCTGGGAATGGCCGGATCAGATCCGATCATGCCCCAGCCAGCGCGACCCGATCAGATCGAGCGGACGCCGGTTGGCTTACTCCGCCTTGATGTTCAACCGCTTGACGGCTTCCGCGAACCGGGCGGACTGCTTCGCCAGGTCCGCGGCCAGGCCCTGGGGCGTGTCCTTCGTTGTCACCAGGCCCATCGCCAGAACACGTTCCTGCACGTCCTTCATGTCCGAGATCTGGTTCAGCAGCGGCGACAGCTTCTCGGCCACCACCGGCGGCAGCCCCGCCGGCCCCATGAACGCGAACCAGCTCGGCATATCCCAGTCCGGGACGATTTCCTTCATCGAGGGAATGTCGGGGAACTGCGGATGGCGGAACGGCGTCGACACCGCCAGACCGCGCAGCTTGCCGGCCTTCACATGCGGGAAGAAATTGCCCTCGTACATCATGGAAACGTGACCGGCCAACGCGTCCTGCAACTGCTCGACGCCGCCCTTGTAGGGCACCATGACCAGCCGGATCCCGAAGGACGCGGCCATGGTTTCGCCCGCCAGATGGGTGATCGTGGCGACGCCGGAATTGGCCAGGGTAAACGTGTCGGGCTTCTTGCGCGCATCCGCGGCGAATTCCTGCATGGTCGTCCAGGGGGAAGACGGATGCACGGCGAACCCGAACAGCGCGTCGGTCACTCGCCCGATCGGCGTGAAGTCCTTGATCGGATCGTAGGGCGTCTTGCGGACCTGCGGGAGCAGGCCGATGCCGCCCAGCGTGGCAACGCAGAGCGTGTATCCGTCGGGCGCGGCCTTGGCGCAGACATCATGACCGATCACGCCGGACGCGCCGGCTCGATTATCGACGACGAATTGCTGGCCCAGAATCTGGGACAGTTTCTCGGCATAGGCGCGTGCGGTTGCATCGGTGCCGCCACCGGCGGGAAACGAGACGACCACGCGCACCGGGCGCGTGGGCCAGGTCTGCGCGGTCGCGGGTGGGGAAGCGGCGATCAGGCCGAGCAGAATGGCTATGCTGGCGGATAGGAGGGGACGGTGCATCATGGGTCCTTGTTGTGCCGACCGGGTTATGCCGACCGGGTTATCCCGACTGGGTTATGCGAACTGGGTCATGCCGGTTGGGCGGTCGGGAAGTCGCGCGGGCGACAGGGCTATAGCGGTCGGCGGACATGGATTAAACACCGATCAACGGCGATTGCCGCCCGTGCAACGATAAAGCTGTCACACTGTTTTCTCTTGCAGCGGCGGCCGAGGAAGCCGATATAGCGGCTGTCCTTCCGCGACTGCGTGATTGGCGCGCCACGATGCGTGCCCTCCCGGACTGGATCATATAACCGTTCGTCCCCACGGATCGCGCTGGGCGGCGGACCTTTAGGCAGCCGCTTCCCGCGCTGGGTATGGACCCGCGACCGGCGGCGCCTCGGAGCTTACCAAACTCGTGACATTACCGACGTTCGCGGCACTCGGCCTTGCCGAACCGCTGTTGCGCGCCCTCTCGGCGCGCAAATTCACCACGCCCACGCCAATTCAGGCCGATGCCATCCCCCCGCTTCTGAAGGGCCGCGACCTGCTGGGCATCGCCCAGACCGGGTCCGGCAAGACCGCCGCCTTCGTGTTGCCGATCCTGCAGCATCTGGCCGCGGAAAACGTGCGTCCGGCACCGCATTCCACCCGCGCCGTGATCCTGGCGCCGACCCGCGAACTGGCGTTGCAGATCGATGAGACGATCCGCACCCTGGCCGCGGGATCGCGCATGCGCAGCGTCGTCATCATCGGCGGCGCCAGCCGGTTCCGCCAGGCCGAAGCCATGCGCCGTGGGGCCGACATCGTCGTCGGCACCCCGGGCCGGGTCTGCGACCTGATCTCGACGCGAGAACTGAACCTGGGCGCCGTCCGCTCCTTCGTCCTGGACGAAGCCGACCGGATGCTCGACCTGGGCTTCATCAAGGACATCCGCCGCATCGTGGCGACCCTTCCCACGGTCCGCCAATCGTCGCTGTTTTCCGCCACCATGCCCGCCGAGGTGGCTGGTCTGGCCGGATCGATGCTACGCGATCCGGTGCGTGTGGAAATCGCGCGGGCGGAGGAAACCACACCGAAGATCGAGCAATCGGTCTACCACATCTCGACCTCCGGCAAGACGCCGCTGCTGAAGGATCTGCTGTCCGATCCGGCGTTCCAGCGGGTGATCGTCTTCACGCGCACCAAGCACGGCGCCAACCGCGTGGCCGAGAACCTGGAAGCCAGCGGCATTCAGGTGAACGCGCTGCACGGCAACAAGAGCCAGTCTCAGCGGGAACGCGCCTTGGGCGATTTCCGCGGCGGACGGGCGCGGGTGCTGGTGGCCACCGATATTGCCGCGCGCGGCATCGATGTGACCGGCGTGACGCATGTCATCAACTACGACCTGCCGGCCGAACCGGAAAGCTACGTCCACCGCATCGGCCGCACCGCGCGGGCTGGGGCATCGGGCATCGCGATCTCGTTCTGCGACCCGTCGGAGCGGTCCACCTTGCGGGCGATCGAACGCCTGCTGCGGGAGCCGATCCCGATGTCGGGCGACAGCGCGGCCCCATTGGCCGAGACCGCGCCGATCCGCCAGCAACAGCGTTCGGGTCCGGCCCCGCAGCGTGGCAGGCGGTTCGGCAACAGCAGTGGCAATGGGAATGGCGCGGGCAACCGCTCTCGCGGTATCCGGTCCGCCGCCTGATTTTGACGGCGATGACGGATATTTTCATCGATGGCGATGCCTGTCCGGTGCGGGAGGAAGTCTACCGCGTCGCCGACCGGTTGGGCCTGAAGGTATTCGTCGTCTCCAACGGATCCCGGCCGATCCGCCCGGCGGGTCGGCCGAACGTGACGATGGTGACCGTGAGCGCGGGCGCCGACGTCGCGGATGACTGGATCGCCGAACGGATCACGGCAGCGGATGTCTGCGTCACATCGGACATTCCGCTGGCGGCGCGGTGCCTGGAGAAAAAGGCCCGCGCCCTTTCGTCAACCGGAAAACTCTGGACCCCAGACAATATCGGATCCGCCCTGGCCGGCCGGGAAATCGGCCGCCATCTGCGCGAAATCGGTGTCGCGACCGGTGGTCCAGCCCCATTGACGAAGCAGGACCGATCCCGCTTCCTGTCCGCGCTGGACACTGTCGTCCAGGCCGCGAGGCGGGAACACGCCGCATGACTGCCGACACCACGAACGAGCGGATTTTGGGCGTGCTGGGCGGGATGGGCCCGCTGGCGAGCGCTCAGTTCATGCTGCGGCTGACCTTGCTGACGCCGGCCGCCCGGGATCAGGACCATATTCCAACGGTGCTGTGGTCGGACCCTCGGGTGCCTGATCGCACGCGCGGCAAGCTGCAAGGCGGGGAGGATCCGTTACCCTGGCTGCTGCGCGGTATCGCCGGGTTGCGTCGGGCCGGTTGCGGCGCGATCGCGATTCCCTGCAATACAGCGCATGGGTGGTACGACGCGATGGCCGAGGCGGCCAGTGTGCCGGTCCTGCATATCGTCGATGCCGCCGTTGCCGATTTGCGCCGGAGCGGCGTGATGGGTGGGCGGATCGGGCTGATGGGGACCCAGGCGACGCTCACCATGCGGCTTTATCAGGATCGCCTCGAACAGCTTGGCTATGAATGTATGACGCCGTCGCAGGATCAGATGGATCGGTTGGTCACGCCGGCCATTGCACAGGTGAAGGCCAACCAGGTCGCCCAGGCGTTTCCGCCGCTGGCGGAGGTGGTCAACGACCTGCAAGCCCGCGGGGCTGCGTCGGTGGT
>CAMBXJ010000087.1 GCA_945871455.1 Asaia bogorensis | reverse complement strand
AGCGGCCGTTGTCGCCATGGCTCAATGTTTCGGCCGGATCTCAAACATCCAGATCTTCGACCGTCCGTGCCCGTTCCTGGATGAACTGGAAACGCAGTTCCGGCCGCCGCCCCATCAAGCTTTCCACCAGAGTGTTGGTCGCCGCCCGTTCCTCCGGCGCCGCGACCACTTTCAGCAGGGTCCGGCGAGCGGGATCCATCGTGGTTTCCTTAAGCTGCATGGGCGGCATTTCGCCGAGTCCCTTAAAGCGGCTGACCTCGACCTTGGTGTTGGCCTTGAACTCCCGCTTGATCTTGCGTTCCCGATCGGCGTCGTTCATCGCGTAGACGGATTTTGCACCCTGGGTCAGCCGGTAAAGCGGCGGCTGGGCCAGGTAGACATTCCCGCGGCGGACCAGTTCGGGCAGTTCGCGATAGAAGAACGTCATCAGCAGGGACGCGATATGGGCGCCGTCCACATCCGCGTCGGTCATGATGATAACGCGGCCGTAGCGCAGTTTGGCATGATCGAAGCGGTCGCCGACGCCGCAGCCCAGCGCCTCTATCAGGTCTTTCAGTTCCTGGTTCTGGCGCAATTTGTCGGCCGACGCGCTGGCGACGTTCAGGATTTTCCCGCGCAGGGGCAGCACCGCCTGGGTCTCGCGGTTGCGCGCCTGCTTGGCCGACCCGCCGGCGGAATCGCCCTCGACCAGGAAGATTTCCGTCTCGGCGGCGTTCTCGCGGGAGCAGTCGGTCAGCTTGCCGGGCAGGCGCAGGCGTCGCGTGGCCGATTTGCGGGGCGTGTCCTTGGCTTCCTTGCGGCGGATGCGCTCTTCCGCGCGTTCCACCACGAAGGTCAGCAGATTGTCCGCCTGGGCGGGATCGGCGGCCATGAAATGGTCGAACCGGTCGCGCAAGGCGGTTTCGGTCAGGCGAGATGCCTCGGAACTGGTCAGTTTCTCCTTGGTCTGGCCCTGGAACTGCGGTTCGCGCAGGAACAGCGACAATTTTCCGGCCATCGGTTCCAGCACATCGTCCGCGGTAATCTGTGCCGCTCGGCGGTTGCCCCGCTGCTCTCCCCAGGCGCGCAAGCCTTTGATAAGAGCCGAGCGGAAACCGGCTTCATGGGTGCCGCCTTGTGGGGTGGGGACGGTGTTGCAGTAGGAATGCAGGAACCCGTCGGTTCCCTCCAGCCAGGAGACCGCCCATTCCAGCCTGCCGGTGGCGTCTCCTGGCAGATCCGCCTCGCCGGCCCAGATGGACGACAGCACGCGGGGCGTATCGCCGATATCGGCTTCCAGACTGTCCCGCAGGCCGCCCGGGAAATGCAGCACCGCTTCGGCGGGCGTTTCATCCTTGCCGGATTTCAGCAAGGCCGGCGCGCAATTCCAGCGGATTTCGACTCCGCGATACAGATAGGCCTTGGAACGGCACAGGCGATACAGGCGCGCCGGGGAGAACTGGAGGTCGCCGAAAATCTCGGTATCCGGCTTGAAGCGCATGGTGGTGCCGCGCCGGTTGTTGATCGGGCCAGCATTGACCAGCTTGGTGGTGGGCTTGCCGCGGGCGTAGCTCTGCTTCCACAGCACGCGGTCGCGGGCGACCTCGACCTCCATCACCTCGGATAGCGCGTTGACGACGGAACTGCCGACGCCGTGCAGTCCACCGGATGTCGCATAGGCCTTGCCGCCGAACTTGCCACCGGAATGCAGGGTCGTGAGGATCACCTCCAACGCGCTGAGATCCTTGAACTTCGGATGCGGATCGACGGGGATGCCGCGGCCGTTGTCGCGGATGGTCAGCCAGTTGCCGGTTTCCGCCGAGACGTCGATGAAGCTGGCATGGCCGGCCACGGCTTCGTCCATGGCGTTGTCCAGCACTTCGGCGGCCAGATGGTGCAGGGCGTTCTCGTCGGTGCCACCGATATACATGCCGGGGCGGCGGCGTACAGGCTCCAACCCCTCCAGGACTTCGATATCCTTGGCGGAGTAGTCGGTATCCGGCTGTGTCACCGGCTTGCCGCGTTTGGGCGCGGATGGCTTGTCAGACTCTGGACCGAACAGATCGTTCATGCTGTGTTCCCATCGCTGTCTCGCACCCTACAAGGGCGGCGGGAGTCTGGGCAACCGTGACGTTTGGAATGTCGGCACGGACCGGCCAGATCGCGGACCTCGGGGGCGGACAGGCCGGCGTCCGGTCAGTCGGTGGGGATGGCGTTGCCCTGCTCATCGCAGATATCCGAGAGCAGGATCATGAAGCGAGCCACCGCTTCCATCAGCAACTCGGCCTCCTCTTCCGTGAATTTGTCGGCGGAGTTCATGTCAGGCGCGGCCCAATAGCGTCGCACCTGTCGGATCGCGTCCAGAAGCGGGGGCGGCACGTCGGGCTGCGTCCGCAGCAACCGCATGATGGCGGTCCAGCTTTTCCCTTCAATATCGGGGATGCCTGAAAATCGGGCCAGGGCCCGCAAGCCGATCCGCAGGATGCGCCCGAGATGGAACGCGGTCGCGGTGGAGCGGCGGAATACCAGGCAGCGATGGGCTTCCCGCAAATGGAACACCGCGCTGGGGAACCTGTCGTCGAAATCGGCGCCGAATGGGGTGTCGTCGATCTCGGATTTCCGGGGTTCCGCGAGCGTGCGCGACAGCGCCCGGGCCTTGGCCAGCAGCGCGTCCCGCACCGTCGTGGACGCTTCGGACGCGGTTGGTTCGGCGGCGGCGGCGGCGCTGACCTGGTCAGCTTGTTCCCGAAATATTGTGCCCATTGCCGTGTCGTTGGCCGGGCGGCGGTCGATCTCGATACCATCAGGGTCGATTTCGTGGCGCCAGACCTGGCCGTCCGGATCGCCCGAAACCACAACCATGGTCTTCGCCGGTTGGGTCAGATGGGTGTCGAGGATGGTGCGCCGTTCATGCGTTTCGGCATAGCGCAGCCAGCGTTGCTGGTCGGCGGACCCGTCGGTCTGTTGGCTGGCCCGATGCCGCTCCACCCGCACGGTCGTGCCGTCGTGGCGCAGGATGAACAGGTCCGCCCCATTGCGCCGGCGCGCCAGCACCGCGGCGCCGGCCCGATCGATCCGCACTTCATGGCGCACCAGGTCGTGGGCTTTCAGCACGGTGTCGATCGCCGCGTCCTGGTCCGGTGGCAGCCCCAGCGGATGGTCGAGCCGCGCGAAATCGGCCGCCAGAACATAGGCGAGCGTGCCGTGCCAGCCGATGCCGCAACCCGTGACCCGGCCACCGGTCCTGACATGGACGATCGTGGACAGACCGATCGCGTCTTCGAACAGGTTGGGGGACCGGCGTGCCAGAACCACGACATTGGAGCCGAAATGAGTGCGAAGGGCGGCGTCCTCGCCGGCGAAGGCTTCGACCAGCGCGGTTGGGTCGGGTCGGTTGAACCGCCCCTCTGGCGGCGGCAGTTCCACCAGGGATAGGGGCGGCATCGGGCCGGTACGATCGCCCGCGTCTCGCGCGTTCCGCAGCCCCTGGTTGGGTCCGCCAGCGGGCCCCGGTGGGGTGCCCCCGGGTTGGGTGCCCCCCAGTTGAGTACCATAAAGGCGGACGGCCCTGGCGGCGCCCATGAATTCCACCCGGGCCGGGTGTCCGAAATAGGGGCCATCGAGCGCGCCGATCCGTCGTTCCAGGACGCATTCCCGGATCTGGTCGGGGTCGTCCAGGGTCTCCCGGATCACCAGGATCGCCACCTTGTGTTGTTCGGCACCGGTGGCCTGGTTCTGAACGAGCCACTCCTGAAACCCGGCTTCGTCGGTCGAACCGTCATGGTTCGGAAGCTGGAAGGTCGTGCGGGTTTGCCGCATCTCCCGCCCGCCGAGGCGCAGCGTCTCTCGCACGATGACGAACAGTGACGGCATGGCCACGGAGTGGGGGGCGGCGGCCAGCCATCCGGCGAGCTGCGCTCCTGTCCATATATCCGATCGCCTGGCGGTCGTGCCCACTGTGCGCTTGTCCTCCGGCCCAAGAAGCCAGTGTGTGCGGCGACCTAAATCGCCCGTCTGAGACGAATAATGAGATGTAGTCAGGTTAATGAAATATCTCGAATCCACAGCCTGACGCGCTGTCGTCCGCACGTCTCCATACTACCGACCACGCGTGAATGACGGCAATATCACAAGATCGGAAAAAATTCGTTTCACCTGATTTGAGCCACCGCCTTATTGCACCTGTTCCGTCCCGATCCCGTGCTGGATTTAGCCGACGAAATCCGAGTGGTGGAGGCGGGGCGGTGGGAGGCGGGGGCGTGGGGCGGGATCAGGTCTTATTATTCACGTTAATGGATTATAAATCCGAAGATAAATTTCCCACGATTGTGTTCCGCCGAAAATTGCACGCATTCAACGACGCGTGCCCCGCATGCTAGACCCGACACGATCCACATTGATTCGTCGACCGGTTTGACCGACAAAGCAGACTTGTCCCGTTAGGTCTCACGCACATGCCTGAATTGTTCGTCCACAACGGTCTGACCCGCCGGAAGGAGCGGTTCGTCCCGATCGATCCAGCCCATGTGCGCATGTATGTTTGTGGACCGACGGTCTATGATCTGGCTCACTTCGGCAACGCGCGACCCGTCGTGGTGTTCGACGTTCTGCTGCGCCTGCTGCGCCGGCTTTTTCCGCGTGTCACCTATGTCCGGAACATCACCGACATCGACGACAAGATCAACGCGCGGTCCCGGGAAAGCGGGGAGCCGATCGGCGCCATCACTGCCCGCACCACGGCCGACTACCAGTCCGACATGGCCGCCCTCGGCGCGCTACCGCCGGACGAGGAGCCTCGGGCTACCGCCCACGTGGCCGAGATGATCGCGTTGACGCAACGGCTGATCGCGTCCGGCCATGCCTATGAGGCGGAAGGTCACGTCCTGTTCGCGGTGCGCAGCTATGAGCGGTACGGTCACCTGTCCGGCCGCAGCCCGGAGGAATTGCTGGCCGGGGCGCGGATCGATGTCGCGCCCTATAAGCGCGATGCCGGCGACTTCGTGCTGTGGAAACCGTCCACCGACGACCTGCCCGGTTGGGACAGCCCATGGGGCCGCGGCCGGCCTGGGTGGCACATCGAATGCTCGGCCATGGCCTGGCGCTACCTGGGCGAGAGTTTCGACATCCATGGCGGCGGGTCCGACCTGATCTTTCCGCATCACGAAAACGAACTGACGCAGAGCATCTGCGCGTTCCCGGGCAGCGTGTTCGCTCGCTACTGGATGCATAACGGCATGCTGCTGGTGAACGGGGAGAAGATGTCCAAGAGCCTGGGCAATTTCTTCACCGTTCGCGACGTGCTGGCCAAGGCACCTGGGGAGGCGGTGCGGCTGCTGCTGCTGCGGTCGCATTACCGGGCGTCCCTGGATTTCTCCGACGCGGCGCTGGCGGAAACGCGCGGCGACCTGGACCGGTTCTATCGGGCGTTGGCACGATTTCCCGATGTCGACGGGACGGCGGAGATGCCAGCCGCGGTGATGGATGCGCTGTGCGACGATCTGAACACGCCGCTGGCATTGTCCGCGATGCACGCGCTGGCCGACAAAACCCTGGCCGGCGATTTCAATGCGGCCCGTGGCTTGCGGGCGGCCGGCACGCTTCTGGGGGTGCTGGCCGCCGAACCGGAGGCCTGGTTCCGGGGGGGCACCGACGATGCGACGGCCATCGAGGCGGCGATCGCCGACCGGCTCTCGGCACGCAAGGCGCGGGACTTCGCCCGGGCGGATGCGATCCGCGCCGATCTGCTGACGCAGGGCATCGTGCTGGAGGACGGGCCGAAAGGCACGACATGGCGACGCGCAAGCTGACCGTCCGATGACGGGGTTCAGGAGATGCGCATGGCCGAGCGCACATGCCAAGGCATGCAGGACGGGGTTCGCATGAGGGGGTTCGCATGAGGGGGTTCGCGTGACCGGGCGCGACGGCGGCGCCGATTTGCGTCCGATCGGCAATGCGCCGGTGGTGATCCTGGTGCGGCCGCAACTCGCCGACAATATCGGCGCCTGTGCCCGCGCCATGGCGAATGGCGGGCTGTTCCACATGCGCCTGGTGGCGCCGCGGGACGGCTGGCCGCAGGAGAAGGCGTGGCGCATGTCGTCTGGCGCGGACCGCATCCTGGACGATCTGACGGTGCACGAAACCGTGGCCGACGCCGCGGCCGACCTGCACCACGTGTTCGCGACCTGTCCGCGACCGCGCCACATTGTCAAACCCGTCATGACCGCGCGGGGCGCCGCCGTCGAATTGCGGGAAATCGCCAGCCGCGGCCTGCGCGCCGGCCTGTTGTTCGGGCCAGAGCGGGCGGGGTTGGACAATGACGACATGGCGCGGACCGACGCGCTGATCCGCTATCCGCTGAACCCGGCATTCATGTCGCTGAATCTCGCGCAGGCCGTGATGATCATGGCCTATGAGTGGTGGAGCGCCGACGATGTCACCTTGCCCCGCACCCTGATGACCAACGAATCGCAAGTGGCGAACAAGGGACAGTTGGACAATTTCCTGACCCATCTGACCGACGAGCTGGACGCCTGCGGCTTCCTGCGCAACCTGCCCAAACGGCCCGGCATGGTGCGCAACATCCGGCATTTGTTCGAACGCGGGGAGGTGACCGAGCAGGAGTTACGGACTCTGCACGGCATCGTCACGGAACTGGCGATCGGCCGGCGCCAGCGTGGCCGGCAGGAGGATGGGGCGTAACCCCAACCGGTCGAAACATCAGCCTCTTTTGCAGTGGTTGTTGATATAGCCTTGTTACCAACCTGGCGGGCGCGTGCTGGACGGTCCGCAAGGGCCTCACACGGAGGACACCGAGAACCACGGTGGGTCACGGAGCCGGGGCGAGGAAACCTGGAAGCCCAGACAGTGACGGTCGGTAGCCCGGCAGACCTCCGCCAACCATGCGCCCGGATGCGCCATCGCATCGATATCCGGAGAGGCGTCCTGCTGACCGCCAAACGCCTCCGTGCCACACCGTGGTCCTCGGTGTCCTCCGTGTGAGGCCCTTGCGGAAGAGAAAGCGCGCACCCATCAGGTGGGTACCAAAGCCGGATCAACAGCCAACGCGATAAGTGCCAAACATTAAACCACGGCGCCCCTCATCGCCATTGCCGGGCTCGATCCGTCAACTCGGCCCCTGGCTGTCCCTTGGCCGTGATCGCCGGATACGATCCGCCTCAGGGGCGCGGGCGGGGCAGCACGACCAGGGCAGGGTCCTCGGCCCGCGCCACCCGGACATGGAAAATGTTGAACCGTTCCAGCGCGGTGCCACGCGCGGTCCGCGCTGCCTGGCCAATCAGCACGCCGTCCACCCAGACCGACGGATCGAGCCGATCGCCATAACGCATGTCGCGCACCAGCAACCCATCGCGCCCCTGCATATCCGCGCGCGGCAAATCCATCAGCGCCCATCGCGATTCGGCGCCGAGTACGGTGGCCTCGCGGGACAGACCATGCGTGAGTTCCGACGCCAGCGCGTATTGGTCGACCGCGACGAAGCTGGCGCCCGTGTCGCGCCGAATGGCGTCGATCTGGGATGCCAGACCGTCCCAACCGGCCAGTCGCAGCGCGATCGGGTCAAGCCGGGTCGGGATCGGAAGGAGGTGGCTCACCGCCTGGACATAGGCCAGAGCGGTCAGGCCCAGACCCAGCGCGACGGCGGGACGCAACAGCCGGACCCAGACTGGCCCCGTCAGCCCCGCCGCGGCGATCATGGCGGCCGGATACAGGATCGCCGGCCAGTTGCCCTGCACCCGGTCGCCGATGGCGTGCTGGCAGAAAAAGACGGCGGGTGGGACCGTCAAGGTCGCGAGCAGAACCCATCCCGGGTTTCGCGTCCGTACCGCCTGGCGGATGGCCAGGACGATACCGGCCAGGCTCAGCGCCCACAGGCCCGGTGTCGCCAGGCCGGCCTGCCCGCCGATCAGTTCGGCGACGAACTGCACGCCGCGTTCCGGCTGCCAGTCGTTGATCCGGCTGCCCTGGCGCAACAGCCCGGCCCAGCCATGATCGGCATTCCAGATCAGGACCGGCAGGATCATCGCCCCCCCCAACAGGGACGCGATCCAGGGTGCCGAACGATACAGCCAGGGCCGCATCGCGGGCGAGAGCAGCAGCCACGCGCCGATGCCGCACCACAGGAAGACGGCGGTATATTTGCTCGCGAGTGCCAGGCCGGCAAAGGCACCGGTGAGGAGCCACCACCCGAGGCCATTGGCGACGGCCGGTGTCTCCGCCGATGCGGAACGCGGTGCGGCCAACCGCGACGCGGCCCAGATCGTGGCGGTCCAGAAGAAGATCAGCGGCGTGTCGGGCGTCATGATCACGGACCCCACGCCCATCAGCAGGGTGGCGTTGAGCAGGATCGCGGCCAGCGGGCCGGCGCCCCGGTGCGGCAGCAGCCGGTTGGCCGCGTCCGCCAGCAGCCAGGAACCGAGCGCGGCGGACAGCGGCCCGAGGAGGCGGATGCCGAGGGCGGTGTCGCCGAAGATCGCGGTTCCAGCCCGGATCCAAACCGCCACCATGGGCGGGTGGTCGAGATAGCCTGGCGCAAGTGCCCGCGACCAAATCCAGTAATAGGTCTCGTCCGGGGCGAGCGGTGCCAGCGCCGCGACCAGCAGACGGATCGCGGTCAGGACGATGATGGCGCCGATCCAGATCGCCGGACGCGCTCGCCGATCCGGCAAAACCCCGCGGCGCCCCGATCCGTCCCCCGTCATGCCCGCGCGGGCCCCGTGCATCCCCAGCGGCGCAACACGTCGGTTGGACCTATCGGAATAGGAGGCCTCGTGCGTGCGGCGCTGCCCGGGATGCGCGCGCGCGGGCGGAGCCAGCCGCCGAGAAGCCGCACATCATCGGGCGCGCCAGACCAGGGTCGAGGACACCGCGTAGTTCCACACCACCCCGATCATCGCGCCGATCGCGCCGGCCACGGTCCAGGTGGCGCGGGACTCATACAGCACCTGGGCAATGCCGATATTGGCAATCGCGCCGACGCCGCAGACCAGCATGAACACCAGCAATCCCCGCCACAGCCGAGGACCCCGCAACCGCTGCTCCCGGTAGGTGATCGCGTTGTTCAACTGGAAATTGAACACCATGGCGACGATGGTGGCGATGGTCTGCTCGATCTCGAACCCCAGCCCGGTGGTTTGCCGCAGCCCCCCCAGCACCGCCAGATGGACCAGGACGCCCAGCGCGCCGACCAGCCCGAACGAGAAAAACCGCTGCGGCAACAGTCCGCCGAACACCTTGTCCAGCAGCAGGCCGCCAAACTGCATCATCACCAGGGCGTCCAGCTTGCTCTCGCCCGCCACCCGTTCGCGGAAACGGGCCGGCACTTCCTTGACCCGCAACGGCTCGGGGGAACTGAGCACCAGGTCCAGCAGGATCTTGAAGCCTTGCCCGGTCAGGCCGCGCGCCAGGTCCTCGAACCGGGTTCGGGGCATCATGAAGAACCCGCTCATCGGGTCGGTCAGCGGCACCGGCAGGAACATCCGGGCCAGCCAGATGCCGCCGTCGGACAGGATATGCCTCCAGCGGCTGGACAGGCCGGCATTGTCGCCGCCTTCCACGTGACGGCTGGCCACCACCAGTTCGTAACGTCCGTCGCGCAACGCCGCCAGCATCTCCGGCAGCCGCGTCTCGTCATGCTGCATGTCGCCGTCGATCACCGCGACGAACTCGGCGGAGGACGACAAGGCCCCCTCGATCACGGCGGAGGCCAGACCGCGGCGGCCGATTCGGCGGATGCAGCGGACCCGGGGGTCGTCCTGGGCGATGCGGCGCACCTCGGCCGCCGTGCCGTCGGGGCTGTCATCGTCGACATAGATGACTTCCCAGGCGATGCCCGCCAGCGCCAGGTCGAGTTTCTCGATCATCGGCGCCACGTTCGGGCGTTCGTTGTAGCTGGGCACGATAACGCTCAGCACCGGCGTGGTGTCGGCCCGCGGGTGTCGGGATGGAAGATCGGTCATGCCTGCCCTGTCATCGTGCTGAACCCCGCCACGAACCGGGCGCGTCGCGGCACGTGGATCGCGACGGCGGACCGGATACAAGAGCTGTCCGCACCGTCAAGAGGCGGGTCCCGGGAAGCCGGTCCAAGCGAGCCCGCCCTACGCCAACGGCACCCCGGCCAGGCTGCGGCTGGTGCGGATGGTCTGCAAGGTCTGCACCCGGCTGACGGTGGGGGACCCGGTCAGGCGCTGGGTCAACTGGTTTTCATGCGCGGTATCGCGCGCCACCAGCCGCAGCAGGAAATCGCCGCCGCCCCGGATCATGTGGCATTCCCGCACCTCCGGCCAGGTTGCCACGAGTTGCTCGAACCCGGACAGCACGCTCTCTTTCTGGCTGTCCAGGCCGACGATCGCGAAAAAGGTGATCTCCCAGCCGAGTTTCTGGGGGTCGGGATCGGCGTGGTAGCCGCGGATGACGCCGGCCTCTTCCAGGGTGCGCACCCGGCGCAGGCAGGGCGGGGCGGAAATGCCCGCGCGCCGCGACAGTTCGATATTGGTGATGCGGCCTTCTTCCTGCAGCGTTGCCAGGATTCGGCGGTCAATGGCGTCGAGTTGGATCGGCGCCTCGGAGGCGGGGAATTTCATGGGATCATGGGACCGGATGCTGGCTTGCGCGTAATATTATTGCTTGGAGTGGGGACTGCAAGGGAGGGATTGCCTGCTCGGCCGGGGAAGGGAAAGAAAGCTTCGGGGCTCCGCCTCGGACCCCGCGAGGGGCTTTGCCCCCTCGACCCCTACCAAGGCTGGGCCTTGGATGCCATTCATTGGGTCAGGGGCGAAAGGGGGCCGACCCGGACCCAATGGATCGCGGTCCAGGGGCCGTAGCCCCTGGTGGGTTCGAAGGGCAAAGCCCTCGCGGGGTCCGGGGCGGAGCCCCGAAACTTTCTTTCCCCCGACAGTTAGCGTTGCGGCCGTTCCGGCCGATTGACAACCCTCCCATCGCCTCACACCGTCCCGCCAACCTTGGCTTTCAGGACCCAATCCATGACCCGATCCATGACCCTTGGCACCTATTCCCCCGTCGACGTGCTCGTGATCGGGGCGGGCAACGCGGCCGCCAACGC
>CAMBXJ010000086.1 GCA_945871455.1 Asaia bogorensis | reverse complement strand
ATGCCACCTGGGCCCAGGTCATGCCGATGCTGACCGACGCCGCGCTCCGCCAGGCGGACGACAATTTCGCGGCCTGGTCGGATTTCAAGGACTGGATGGATGAGGCCTTCGCCCGCGCGTTGCGGGCCGGCACCGACGCCATCCACGCCGCCGACCCATCCGCCCTGTCCGCGATCGAGGGCATGCAGGTCCCCGGCTGGGGGGGCTTCGATTACACAAGGCTCGCCCACACGGTGGACCTGATGGAGGCGGGCAACGCCGGCCACAACGTGGAAATCGCACGGTCCTTGAACCCGGCCCTGATCGTGCTCAGCACCAGTTTTGGTCAAGGAACTGAGCAGCGGCGGGAACTCTGGCGGCAGGCGTTGCTGGGCAGTCGTGGTGTCATCCTGTGGGACGGGCAGGGCGACATCGTCACCGAGGACGGGCAGATCGGCCCGCGCGGACGCGATCTGGCGCCGGCGATCGCCGAATTGCGCAACGGTCTGCCGACTCAGATCGCCGCGGCAACGGCACCGGTGGATCCGGTGGCGGTCCTGGTGTCGCCACCAAGTTTCCGGGTGCATTGGCTGCTGGAACGTCGGGCGGACGGGATCGCCTGGCAAACGCGCGACGCGGAGACCGAGCACGAGCACCCGACCGCCGATCGTCGGTCCCTGGCGCAAACGATGCGGCATCTGGTCGGGTTGGGGGTTCGCCCGCGCTTTCTGTCGCCGAATCTGCTGGGGGCGGCAACCGGCGCGAAATCGCTGTTCGCCGAAGGCGTGCGCGTTCTGATTCTGCCCCAGGTCATCGCTCTGTCCGACCGGGAGGCCGCCGCCGTGCGCGAATTCGCAGCCGTGGGCGGGTTGGTCCTCGCCGACGGTCCGGCCGGGCTGTTCGATGGTCACGGGCGCCGACGGCCGGTCTCGGCGTTGGACGGGGTCGCCATCGGCCGCCCATTGGCGTTGGCCACCGCCGCACCGGCGCGTGGTCGGCCGCCCGCGGACGCGACGGTTTCTGCGCCATCGCCGTCAGGCCCGTCCGACGCGACCGCCGTCGATGCGTGGGTGGCGTTTGCCGGGTTGCTGCGGGGGGCGGGCGGCGTGCCGGCCTATGCGCTGCAAACGGCCGAGGGGAAACCGGCGTTGGGCGCGGAACTGCGTCGATGGCAAGCCGGCGGTGTCAGGTTGGTATCCGTGATGGCCGCGCCCGATGGCGTGTCCGAGCCCATGACCCTGACGCTTCCGGCGCCTGCCTGGGTCAGCGATCTGCGCGGCGGCGGTCCGGCGGTTTTCACCGATCGGGTCGCGGTGAGCCTGCCGGCGGATGGGCCTTTGCTGCTGGCCATCTCGCCCACCCCGCCCAGGAAACCGATGCTGTCCGGACCGGATTCGGTCGACGTCGGCTCCTTGGTGCCGCTGCAAATCGGCCTGGCGGCGTTATCCGGCGGCGTCGCGGCCACCAGTGCAACCCACATCCTGCATGTCGAGGTCATCGACCCGCTTGGACAAACCCGCGACCGGCTGACGGAGAACGTCGCTGTCGGGACCGGGCCAACCCCGTGGCTGCTGCGGCTGGCATTGAACGATCCGACCGGCCAGTGGGTGGTCCGAGCGACGGACCGCCTGGGCGGGGGCAGCACGGAACGAACGATCGTGGTGCTGCCGGTGGCGCCGCGTTAGGGGGCGCCACTTTCGCCCGCGGTTCGGGCGCCCGGTGTCGCGCGGGATCGTTGTCAGCGCCGTTGTCCCGCTGTCCGGTGCCCGACATCCGGGGGCAAATGCCCCGAGGTCCAAGGTAAGCTGTCTGGTGTCTGAATGTCGGCCCGCCTATCCTCGGAAAACCGGATGCGCAGCCACGGAATGCGGGTTATCGTCGACCGGAACGACCAGGCAGGAGGACACAGCATGCCACGATTCAAGGACGACGTGCCGCATGGCGTCATCCCGGCGACGTTGCTCGCCCTGAATGACGATTGCAGCATCGACGAACGTGGCACGCGCCGGCATTTGCGCGATGTCGCCGCCACGCGCGGCCTGTCGGCCATCACCGTCAACGGTCACGCGTCAGAAGTGCATGCCTGCACGTTCGAGGAGCAACGGCGCATCCTGGATGTGACGATGGAGGAAGTGGGCGACCGCCTGCCGGTGATCAGCGGCGTCTGGGCCGATGGCTCCGACCAGGCCGCGCGGATCGCGCGCATGGCGGCCAGCCACGGCGCCTCCGCGCTGTTGGTGTTTCCGTCGCAAGTGTTCTCGATGGGCGGGCAGTTGCGGCCGGAAATGGCGATCGCGCATTTCTCGGCCATCGCCGCGGCGACCGATCTGCCGATCATCGTCTTTGCGTATCCGGAGCGCAGCACGCTCAGCTATCCGTTGGACACGCTGGTGATACTGGCGGAGGCGGTGCCGAATATCCGCGCCATCAAGGACTGGTGCAACGACCCGATGCTGCATGAACGCCAGGTCCGCGTCCTGCAGTCCTTGCCGCGGCCGGTGAATGTGCTGACCACGCACTCGGCGTGGCTGATGCACTCGCTGACCATGGGCTGCAACGGGCTGCTGTCCGGTTCGGGCAGCATCATCCCCGACCTGCAGGCGGCGCTGTTCCAGGCGGTCCAAGCGAACGACATGGCGCGGGCGCGGGCCATCAACGACCGCATTTATCCGCTTGCGCAGGCGTTCTACGCCGCGCCGGCGCTGGATATGCACAACCGCATGAAGGAGTGTCTGGTCATGCTGGGCCGTATGGACCGCGCCGTGGTGCGTGCGCCGTTGGTCCGTATCGGGGACGCCGAACGGGAACGGCTGCGTCGGGCGCTGGCGGCGGCGGGAATTGGTCCGGACGGTGCGTTGGATCTCGCCGCCTGACCCAACGCTGATCTGCAAGGAGACCGGCCGATGATCACCCTGTCCGAGAATTTCCGCGCCCTGTTCTACGCGCCGTTCTACGCCGCCCACGCGATCGGCGCCTATGATGCCGAAAAGGTGGAGGTCGCTTTGCGGGACTCGCCCGATCCGGCGCGCACCGCGGCCGATCTGCGGGCGGGACGGATTGACGTGATGTGGGGTGGCCCGCTGCGGGTGCTGCTGACCCACGATGCCGACCCGGCATCGGACCTGGTGTGTTTCTGCGATGTGGTGGCGCGCGATCCGTTCTTCGTGATTGGCAAGGAACCGAAGCCGAATTTCTCGCCGGCCGATCTGGTGGGGATACGGTTTGCCTCGGTGTCGGAGGTGCCGACCCCGTGGCTTTGCCTCCAGGACGATATCCGGCGCGCCGGCATCGATCCCGACTCCCTGAATCGCACGCATGGACCGAGTATGGCCGCCAATACCGTGGCCTTGCGGGACGGGCGACTGGACGCGGTGCAACTGTTCCAGCCGTATGCGGAGGCGTTGCTGGCTTCGGGCGCCGGTCATCTTTGGTACGCGGCGGCAAACCGGGGCCTGACCGCCTATACGACGCTGGTCTCGCGCCGGTCGGTGATCGCGGAACGGCGGGAGGAACTGGGGGCGATGGTGCGCGCGATCTATCGTGCGCTGCGCTGGATCCGTGCGACGCCGGGACACGACATGGCGCGGACCTTGGCCGGATATTTCCCGGATGTGCCGGCGCCGATCTTCGCGGCCGCCATCGACCGCTATCGGGCGCTGGGCCTCTATGGTCCCGACCCGGTGCTGCGAGAGGAGGGGTTCGATCGGCTGGCGGCGGCCATGCGCTCGGGCGGGGCGTTGTCGAGGGATATCCCGTTCGCCGCCTGCGTGGACAACAGCCTAGCCCAGGCCGCCGTGGATGCCGTCGTCAATCCTTCTGGGACGGTCTGATCCGTTACGTGTAGGCGGCTTCGAGCGTGCGGCGGATCTGCTCGTCTGTCAGGTCGGTGCCCGTCCTGGCGTCCTCGACCGGCGCGGTCGCCTGTGCAGGGACGGGGCTGTCTTGCGACGTGACCGGAACCTGCAGCGGTGCGATCGGTCGGCGGTGGCTGGGGCGATTGGGTTTGCGAATCTTGCCTGGCATGGTGGAACTGATATGTGGATCGGTGTGCGATCTGGCAAGACGGTGTCGA
Source organism: Asaia bogorensis (assembly GCA_945871455.1). Lineage (GTDB taxonomy): Bacteria > Pseudomonadota > Alphaproteobacteria > Acetobacterales > Acetobacteraceae > Rhodopila. Next base: position 7,031 of record CAMBXJ010000086.1, on the reverse strand, counting down.
ACAGAGACGGTGTCGGACAGAGACGGGGCAGGACAGACGGTGCCGGGTTGGGGTTAACGGATCGGGCCGCGCGCCGGGGCCTGGCTTTGTGGGGTAGGCGATTTTTCCGTCATCCGCAGTAGCATCGCGTTGCCATTGCTTGTCTGCAGGATCATGTTCGCGCGATTGACGGAACACGGGCCGATCCCGGTCGGACGATCGCACCATGTCATGGGATTGGCGATGTCCGGCGGCCCGTAGCGTTCCAGCAGGGAGACCGTTATCGCCTCTGCCTCGCCCGATCGTTTGGCATCGAGCCAATAGGCAATCGTAACAACACGATCGGGCTCGTCGATGGACGCACGGTCGAAGGTGACCGAAATCCACCCATCCAAGGTCCGGGTGGAGATGGCAATCAGGCAGCGTCTGCTTGCATCCAGACGGCACGGCTGGTGGTCGCGCCGGAACGCCGGCCCGTCGAAGCCCTGCTCCGCCAATCTGGCGGTGACATTAGCCTCCACCATGCCGAGACGCAGGGCGATGATGTCGGTCGCTCTCGGATCGAGGGCGTGGGCCGACGACATGGCAAGCAATGCCATGGCCAAAAAAGACGAGATGTACAACGACAAGAAGGGCAGCATGCGACGTGCGATGGACCGGAGCGGGATCATGTCATGAATCTTTCGGGAACCTGAATAGCGTCCAATGGGGCCGGTTAAGGCATCGTTAACAGCGTGGGTAAAATCGGCCGAGCAGATGAATTTTCTTGGCTCTCGTAGGGCTATTTGTTGGAAATGCGTGGCGTCGGTCTGCCTGGCGACCCAAACCACCGGTGGCGCTGCCGCACCCTCGCTTCTTCGTGCCCTTCGTGTCTTCGTGTTGAGAATCGCGGTGCTAACCAAGGCCCCCTTGCCCACCCGAGAAAGTCCCTTTGGTTCGGGACGCCACGAACCGCGGCTCCGCGATTGTCACCACGAAGTTAGCCAGCGGCCGCGGCCGCACCCCCATGGTAGAAAATGGCGATTTTCCGCCGCTTTTCGGATTCCGGGGTCTATTTTCACGATAGACCCGAAGAGCACGAAGCAGAGCCTGGTGAACCAGCGCCGCCGGTGGATGCCGTTGTGCCTCGGGCTAATGCCAGCCTCCCAACAGATAACGCTGCAAGAGCGATTTTCTTTGGCGCGGATAGGGGCGGACCCCACGCGCATTCACCACGATTACGGTCATCGACGGGATCGCCGCCTAACGATTGCCGCCACGAAGCAACCGGCCGAGAAACCCCGCATCCCCAAACGCCCCGGACTTCGAGACAATGCGCTGCCCGTCCCACAATCCTCCGCACAGAACAGAGGTCGGGGCCCCCGGCTCGATCTCTCCGTCCACGAGCAGCGATGTCGCGCCCAGCCCATCGCAAATCGCCCTTAACGTCTCTCCCCCACTCACAAACATCACGCTCGGCCGTTCCGACCGGTGCAGCACGGCCACCAAGGTCTCGGCAATCAGAACGGCCGCTCGGCCCCGATCCATCGTGGCGGGGACATCCACGGTCACCGCGGCCGAACCCGGAAAGCCAACCGCCGCACCAACCGGCACGATCCGGTGCAGGTCGGGCACGCGAGCAAGCTGCGTCATGGTCGTGGGATGGCGCGACCCGATCAAGGCCAGAATGGGTCCGGCCAGCACTGGACAGGGCACGGCCCGGCGTCCCGCCAAGGCGCCCGCCAGACCGCCGGTGCCGCACCACAGCACGCGCCCGGGCAACCGCGATCCGGCGGCGACGATCCTGTCCAGGTCGGCATCGGTCGCCGCGTCATGCACCGGCAGTCCCGCCAGCTCGACGCCGACATCTCGCCAATCTGGTCCATCCCGCACCATCTGGCGCCCATCCCGCGTGATCCGTCCCTGGAACGGAAACGCGGGCGCCAGAATGCAGTGATCGAACCCGGCCATGCAGGCCAGCAACTCCGCCGCGACATGGCCGCGCAGCAGGCTGTCGATCTTCTTGAACGCAATATCCGCCCCGGTCAGCATGCTGGCATGGCGCGTGACGGCGGCGATGGCCTCCGCCGGTGCGACCTCCCGCGTGCCGGTGTCCACGGCGAAGGAGCCTTCACCATGATCCAACGACCATGCCACCGGAATCGGGCCACATAGCGGGACGAAGCGCGCGGCGCTGTCCAGCGCTCCGGTCAGATCGTCCGCAAGCAGGCGCAGCACAGTCATCCCCGACCGGCCCCGCCAGCGATCGACAGGCCCGATCCCGCCATCCGGCCCGCCATCCGGTCCGCCGTCCGGTCCCATGGGGCTTCACGCATCGCGAATGCAGGCGCCGATCGGAGAATGATGTCCACCGCCGACACGTATGGCCGAGATTTATGACGGCCATCCTGTCTCGGAGGCGTCACGCATAGGTGACCTCGGCGGAAACCCCTTGGCCACCGGCTCGGACCGCGGCGACGCAGGACGCAACATCGCGCACATAGGCCTCCCGCGCGTCGGCGTGGTGCAGCGACATCATTAGATGCAGGCTGGGCGGCGTCCGCACCATGCCCGGCACCCAGCCCAGTTCGCCCAGGCGGGTGGAGACCTGGCCCATGTCGATGTCGTCGCACCCAAAGGCGATATTGGCCAGCTCCGGCGTGCCGCGAATGACCATTCCGGGGATCTGGGTCAGATCGGCGATATAGGCGTCGCGCATGGTCAGGACCTCGACCGCGATGCGCCGGTAGCCTTCGCGCCCCAGATAGCGCAGCACGGCCCAGGACGCCGCCACCGCCCCACCTGCCCGGGTGCCGACCAGGGTCTGGGTGCCGAACCGCCCGGACGGCCACACATCGAACGCCATTTCCTGGAACGCGTGCAACGCGGCCGACCGGTAGAACACGGCGGAGGACGGTTTCGGGCAGAAGCCGAACTTGTGCAAATCCGCCGACAACGACGACACCCCCGGCAAGCCCAGGTCAAAGGCCGGGATGGTCCGTCCGATCTCGGCCGCGAACGGCGCCATCCAGCCGCCCACGCAGGCATCCGAGTGCAGCCACAGCCCATGCCGCACCGCCAGGTCGGACAGGCCGGCCAGATCGTCGATCACCCCGAACGGGAAGCACGGCGCGGAGCCCACCAGCATCATCGTGTCGGCATCGACCGCGGCCGCCATCGCCGCGACATCGGCCCGGTAATCGGCGCGGGCGGGCACGCGGCGCACCGTCAGGTCCATCAGCGCGGCGGCTTTGTCGAACGCCGGATGCGCGGTTTCCGGAGCCAGGATGGTGCCGCGAAACTGTCGGTCGCCACGCACGGACCGGCTCCAGTCCCGGCAGGCTTTCACCGCCATCAGGATGCTTTCGGTGCCGCCCGAGGTCATGTTCCCCGCTGCGCCCTCCGGCGCGTGGAACAGGTCCAGGCCCATCCCGATCACCTCCTGCTCCATGCGCAGCAGGCTGGGGAAGGCGCGTCGGGCACCGAGGGCATTTTCGGTGAAGAACAGATTGAAGGCGGATTTGCCGATGTCCTGCACGTCCGGCGGGCCGCTGAAGACGTACAACGGGACGCGCCCGCCGCGCCAATCGGCGTCGCCGGCGCGCATGTCCTCCAGAGCGGTCAGGACCGCGTCGCGCGGGCGGCCGGCATCCTCGAAGCGTATGGTCATGATGGGTCTCCGTGGGTCAGACGACGCGGTGCAGCAGGGGTTCGCCGGCCGCGATCCGCCGGCAGTTCTCGGCGGCGATCGAGAAGCTGCGGTCGAACGTGCCGGTGGTGATCCAGGCGATATGCGGCGTCACCACGACATTGGGCAGCGAGAACAGCGGATCGGCGGGGTCGGTGGGTTCGGTTGCGAACACGTCCAGGCCCGCGGCACCCAGGCGGCTGGATCGCAGGGCTTCGGTCAGGGCTGGCTGGTCGATCAAACCGCCGCGTGCCGTGTTGACCAGGATCGCCCCCGGTTTCATCCGCGCCAGCGCCGCCGCGTCGATCATCCGCTCGGTATCCGGGGTCAGCGGGACATGCAGGCTGAGCACGTCGGCCTCGGCCAGCAGCGCGTCCAGCGCGACCTGGCGTCCGACGGCGTCCGGAACGGGTCGGCGGGCGGCGAAAATCACGTCACAGCCAAGCGCGATCAGCACCGGAGCCAACAGCCGGGGGATGGCGCCGTAGCCGACCAGCCCGACCGTCTTGCCGCCAAGTTCCCCGATGCCGTCCTGCAAGCCCGGATCGGACCAGACCCCGGCGCGCAACCCGGCATCGAACCGAGGGATGCGCCGGATCGCCGCCAGCATCAGGGTCAAAGTCAGTTCCGCGACCGCGCGGGCGTTGGTGCCCGGCAGGTTGCAGACCGGAATGCCGCGTGCCTTGGCGGCGTCCAGGTCGATCGTGTTGACGCCGACGCCGATCTTCTGGATCAGCCGCAACCGAGGCGCGTCCGCGATCATCGCCGCGGTGCAGGGTTTCAGCACGTGCCACAGCACGTCGCAGTCCGGCAGCAGTCGCATCAGGCAGGCGTCGTCGTTCTCGGGGCATGCGACGATGTCCAGCCCCGGAACCTTGGTCAGCCGGTCCAGCAGATCGGGGCCGGCGGCGGTATGGAACACGACTTTCATCCGCGCGTGCGACACGACTTTCATCCGCGCGACCGGCCCAGAATACCGCCGCCGGCAAAATGCGCGCGGGCACCGAGCGCCTCCTCGAGCCGCAGCATTTCGTTCCATTTGGCCATGCGCTCGCTGCGCGCGAAGCTGCCGACCTTGAGCTGGCCCGCCCCCCAGCCGACCGCCAGATGCACGATGGTGGTATCCTCGGTTTCGCCGGAACGGGCCGAGACGATGGCGGAGAAGCCGCATTCCGTCGCCGCATCCCAGCATTCGACGGTTTCCGTCAGGGTGCCGCGCTGGTTGGGCTTCAACAGGACGGTGTTGGCCGCCCCGCGCAAGGCGGCTTCCCGCACGCGGGACGCCTGGCTGACCAGGAAGTCGTCGCCGACGATCTGCACCTTGTGGCCCACCTGGCGGGTGAATTCGGCAAATCCGTCGGGATCGTCCTCGGCCAGCGGGTCCTCGATGGAAAGGATCGGGTAGCGGCCGATCCAGCTGGTCAGCAGCTTGATCATGTCGCCAGTATCGAGTTCGCGGTCTTCCAGCGCCAATTTGTAGCGCCCGCCGTGGCCGAATTCGGACGCGGCGATGTCCAGCGCGATCCCGACCTGCTCGCCCGGGCGGAAGCCGGCACGCTCGATGGCGCGAACCAGCATGTCGAGCGCCTGTTCGTTGGTAGCGAACACCGGCCACCAGCCGCCCTCATCGGCGACCCCGGCCAGGGTGCCGGCTTCCTTCATCAAAAGGCCGGCGGCACGGTAGACCTCGGCGGTCCAGTCCAGCGCCTGGGCGAAGTTGGCCGCGGCCGGGCACATGACCATGAAGTCCTGGATGTCGACACGGCGGCCGGCATGGGCGCCGCCGCCGAAAATCTGGATCTGCGGCAGGGGGATCAGCTCGGCCTCCGGCCCGCCCAGATAGCGATACAGCGGCTGGCCGGCGGCGGCGGCGGCGGCGTGGGCGGCGGCCATGGACACCGCCAGCACGGCGTTGGCCCCCAGGCGGGATTTGTTGGGCGTGCCGTCCAGTTCGATCAACCGCCTGTCCAGCGCGGCCTGGTCCGAGGCATCCATACCGCGGACGGCGCGCGCGATTTCGGTGTTCACGTGCTCCACCGCGCGGGTCACATCGAAGCCACCAAAGGCGTCGCCGCCATCGCGCAGGTCCAGGGCCTCGCCCGATCCGGTGGAGGCGCCGGCCGGGGCGATCGCTCGGCCGACCGCGCCGCCTTCCAGCAGGATGTCGGCTTCCACGGTCGGGCGGCCGCGGCTGTCCCAGACCCGGCGGCCATGCACGAAGGCGATTGCTGTCTCGGTCATCGGGTCAGTTCCCTTGTCCATGCCTGGAGGATGGTGGCCAGGCGGTCCGGCGGATTGGCGATCAGCGGGCGCGCCACCCGCCGCACCCGGTCCTTGTCCGCGTCCTGGGTGATGTACTCGACCGGAGACTTCCCATCCACCCGGGCCAGGAATAGCCCGGGCAGCAGGGCGGCGGCGCGGGATTCAAGACTGTCCGGCGATTCCCAAGCGATGCCAGCACGATAGGTCGCCACCATCGCGTCGAAGCACGCCAGGAACCCGTCCGTCGCCGACGGGGTCCACAGACATTTCAACAACAGGTGATTGAGGCAGAACGCCAGATCGAAGGCCGGATCGCCCCACCAGGCACATTCCGCGTCCAGGAAGACGGGACCGGACGGGCCGCACAGGATGTTCTTCGGACTGACATCGCCATGCACCAAAGCGTGCTTGTTGGCCTGTGTCGTCGCGACCAGGGCATCGAACCGGGCGCTGAGGTCCGGGAGCGCGCGTCCGGTCGCCACCAGATAGGGTTCCAGGCGGATGTCGTAGAAGATCGTGTCGGTTGGGAAGTCCGCCGCGACCGTCGGGTCGGACGCGGTGGCGGCGTGGATGCGCACCAGCGTGTCCGCGACCTTTGCCGCGAATTCCGGATCGGCGTGGCCGTCGTGCAGTTGCGCTTTCCACAACGGGTGATCGTCCGGGGGCAGGAATGCCATGGCCAGCGCGCCGGACTCCTGATCCTGCCCGAGGATCGCGGGCGCCGATCCGGCGACCGCGGCGTTGGCGCGGCGCATCCAGCGGGCCTCATAGAGGTTGCGTTCCACCGGGGCCCGCCAGTCCGCCGCCACGCGCAGTTTCCCGAGCGCGCGCTTGATGCAGATCGACCCGTCCGATCGGTCGATGCGCCAGATATCGGAGGAGACGCCGCCGGTCAGACGCTCCCCCCACGCGTTGGCGCCGGTGGCGAGCAGGTCCATGCGACGGAGCGCGGACAGGATGTCGTCGGGCGGGGTTTCGGTCATGGAGGCAGTTTGCCGCCGATGATTCACGCCGCATAGGTCGGGTCCGCCGCGGGCAAAGGCGCGCGTTTGCGGTGGACCACGACCACGGACCCAGGCCCTCGCCTCAAACGACCGGCACGCTATGGCGCCTGCGCATCCCT
>CAMBXJ010000085.1 GCA_945871455.1 Asaia bogorensis | reverse complement strand
TGATGGCGCTGGCCCGCAAGACCGGGCGGCCGGCGCACATCCTGCACGTGTCGACGGCGCAGGAATTCGACTACCTGAAGGATTACCGTGACATCGTCACCGCGGAGGTGCTGGTCAACCACCTGACCCAGGTCGGTCCGGAATGCTACGAACGGTTGGGCGGTTTCGCGGTGATGAACCCGCCGATCCGCGGCCAGCAGCATATGGATGCGGCGTGGCGAGCGGTGAATGACGGGTTCGTGGACACCATCGGGTCCGACCACGCCCCGCATGCGCGCGACAAGAAAATGCTGCCCTGGCCGAGCTGCGCGTCGGGCCTGACCGGGGTGCAGACCCTGGTGCCGATCATGCTGAACCACGTCAATGCCGGGCGCCTGTCGCTGACGCGCATGGTTGACATGATGTCGGCCGGCCCGGCGCGGGTTTACGGCGCGGTCGCGAAGGGGCGTCTGGCGGCCGGCTACGACGCGGACTTCACCCTGGTGGACATGAAAAAGCAGGACCGCATTGAGGAATCCTGGATCGTCTGCCCCGCGGGTTGGACGCCGTTTGCCGGCATGGACATCACCGGCTGGCCGGTGGGCACGATCATCCGCGGCAAGCCGGTGATGCGGGACAATGAGGTGCTGGGTGAGCCGTCCGGCAAACTGGTCAAGTTCCGGGGATAGCTAATAAAACGGCCAGCTTCGCGTGCGGTGCGCCTCCTGCTCGGCTGTCAAGGCCATCGGCCCGTCGGCGACCGGCGTGGGGCGGCCCGGCAGGTCCGCCGGCGTCTGCCAGCAATCGACCACGCCGAGGCTGCGGGTGCAGAAGGGTGGGGGCGCCGGTGGCGGCTCTTCGGGCCGGCAGTAGCTTTTCCCCTGCTCCACCCGGACCGCGGAGCAGTCGCGACCTGCCACGGCGGAATAGACCGCATCGACCGGGGTGCGCCCGATGACGGCGACGCTGCCAACGCCAAGCGCGGCGACGCCGGTGAGCCATTGTTCGGGGGTGGCACCGCAGGCGGACAGCAGGAGGAGAGGGAGAAGGCGGCGGATCATGAGGGCATAATGCGCCCAAAAGGTTAACCGCGGATTTCCGCGCGCCTGACGCGGCACGCTCTGGCCGGTTGGTCCGCCGGCCATTTCCGCTCCTCGCCTTATTCCCTGGCACTCACCAATCAGGAGTGCTAACACCGCGTCATTGGCGCCACCTTGGCGCCTCCGCAAGCCGGCCCCGACCACCACCCCTCAGCCGGTCCCCCCAATCTCGGAGAAACATCCAGTGAAATTTCGTCCCCTGCACGATCGGGTCGTGATCCGCCGCCTCAACGCCGAAGAGAAGACCGCCGGCGGCATCATCATCCCCGACACCGCCCAGGAAAAGCCGATGGAAGGCGAAATCGTCGCCGCCGGCCCCGGCGCCCGCAACGAGCAGGGGCAGATCGTCGCCCTTGATGTTAAGGCCGGCGATCGCGTCCTGTTCGGCAAGTGGTCCGGCACCGAAGTGAAGCTCGATGGCGAGGAGCTCCTGATCATGAAGGAGTCCGACATCATGGGCATCGTCGAAGGCCAACCCGCCGCCAAGAAGAAGTAAGAATCAGCTCAGCCTGTTGATTTAACGAAGGATTTTCAGACCATGCCCGCAAAAGACGTAAAATTCGGCGGCGATGCCCGCCAGCGCATGCTCCGTGGCGTTGACACCCTCGCTGACGCAGTGAAGGTCACCCTCGGCCCCAAGGGACGCAACGTGCTGCTCGACAAGAGCTACGGCGCGCCGCGGATCACCAAGGACGGCGTCACCGTCGCCAAGGAAATCGAACTGACCGACAAGTTCGAGAACATGGGCGCCCAGATGGTGCGCGAAGTGGCCTCGAAGACCAATGACCTCGCCGGCGACGGCACCACCACCGCCATCGTCCTGGCCCAGGCCATCGTGCGGGAAGGCCTGCGCGCCGTTTCCGCCGGCCTGAACCCGATGGACCTGAAGCGCGGCGTCGACAAGGCCGTGGTTGCCCTGGTCGACGAACTGGCCAAGCGCAGCAAGAAGATCACCACCGAAGCGGAAACCGCCCAGGTCGGCACGATCTCGGCGAATGGCGAGACCGAAATCGGCAAGATGATCGCGGAAGCGATGCAGAAGGTCGGCAACGAGGGCGTCATCACGGTTGAAGAAGCCAAGACCGCCAACACCGAACTCGACATCGTCGAGGGGATGCAGTTCGACCGCGGCTACATGTCGCCGTACTTCATCACCAACGCCGAGAAGATGACCATCGAGCTGGATCAGCCCTACATCCTGCTCCATGAATCGAAGCTGTCCGGCTTGCAGCCCTTGCTGCCGCTGCTGGAAGCCGTCGCCCAGTCCGGTCGTCCGCTGCTGATCATCGCGGAAGACGTCGAAGGCGAAGCGCTGGCCACCCTGGTGGTGAACAAGCTGCGTGGCGGGCTGAAGGTTGCCGCCGTCAAGGCGCCGGGCTTCGGCGATCGTCGCAAGGCGATGCTGGAAGACCTCGCGATCCTGACCAGCGGCGACCTCATCTCCCAGGACCTCGGCATCAAGCTTGAAAACGTCACCCTCCCCATGCTCGGCACCGCCAAGCGCGTGCTGATCGACAAGGAGAATACGACGATCGTCGAGGGTTCCGGCAAGAAGTCTGCCATCCAGGGCCGTTGCAGCCAGATCCGCGCGCAGATCGAGGAAACCACCTCGGACTATGACAAGGAGAAGCTACAGGAGCGTCTGGCGAAGCTGGCCGGTGGCGTCGCCATCATCCGCGTCGGTGGCAGCACCGAGGTCGAGGTGAAGGAGCGCAAGGACCGCGTCGATGATGCGCTGCACGCAACCCGTGCAGCCGTCGAGGAAGGCATCGTCCCCGGTGGCGGCGTCGCGCTGACCCGTGCGTCTCTGGTCCTGGCAAAGCTGAAGGCCGATAACGACGACCAGCGCGTCGGGATTGAGATCGTGCGCAAGGCGGTGCAGACCCCGATGCGTCAGATCGCGACCAACGCCGGCGAGGACGGTGCGGTGATCTCCGGGAAAGTGCTCGACAAGGACGAGTACAACTGGGGCTTCGACGCGCAGACCGGTGAGTTCAAGGACATGGTCAAGGCCGGGATCATCGACCCGACAAAGGTCGTGCGTTCGGCGTTGCAGCATGCCGCGTCCGTGTGCGGCCTGATGATCACCACCGAGGCGATGGTCGCTGAGCGGGTTGAGAAGCCGGCTGGCGGAGAGGGTGGCGGCGACTCGGGCTACTGATCCCACGAACACTGAGACCACCTGCCGACGGGTTCATCCCGTCGGCGGGTGGACCAGGCGCGGGGAGCCTTATCATGCCGGAACCCGAACAGACCGAAGCCGAATTCAAGGCGATGACCGGGCGATTGCTGCGCCGCGAAGCACTGCGGCGCGCGGCGGCTGAACTGAACACCACGTCGGGACCGGGGCTGGAAGACGTGCTGGCCCGGGTGTCGGCCGAGGTGACGGCTGACGCGGCGGAACGGCTGGCCGAACAGCACCCAATCCATAAGCGGAAATCGTAGCCGATACCCCTGGCAGGACTTTGGTCGGGATCGGTCGGGGCATCGGCCCCTTTGGCAACATACCGGGCGATGGATTGTGCCCCCTGATGGGCACCCTGCTTACCGCGGCAGACTGTTGTCGGAAATCATCCCCAGGACCTGACCCCGTTGCGGGCAGCCGCCCAGCGGCTACGTTGAAACGCCGCTTGCCAGTCGCGAGGGCGGATGTGCGGCGTCGCGTCGCCGCCGGGTCGCCCGCGGGGTCAATTGACTCCGCGACGCGTTCAGGAGCACGCTTCAAACAGGAAAGTTCAAGAAAACCGTAACTGGATCGGCGGGTTAGGGCGACGTAGGTCTTCCGCTGACAAGAGGGAAATATGGGGGAGTCCGGCAGCGCGACCCAACGCGGGGTGATGCCTCTGACGGTCGCCGGAACGGCGCGTCGGCCGCTGCGTTTTTCCCTGGATCGGTATTTCACCCGTCTGGCGATCCTGCCGACCTTCGTGGTGATGCTGGGCATTTTCGGCATTCCGCTGCTTTACTCGCTTTATCTCAGCTTCACCGGCTGGAACATGCAGCAGGGGTTGTTCAGCGGCCGGTTGGTCGGGTTTGACAACTACCATGACCTGCTGACGGATCCCGTGTTCATCAACAGCGTTTCCGTGACTTTGGGCTTCACCGCCGCCGCGGTGACGGCGCAGATGGGAATCGGACTCGGGATCGCCTTGCTGCTGAACGTCGATCTGCCGTTCATGCGCGTGCTGCGCACCGCCCTGGTGGTGCCGATGATGATCACACCCATCGTCGGCGCGTTGTGCTGGAAGCTGCTCCTCGATCCATCACACGGGTTGTTCAACTACTGGCTCGGGCAGAAAATCGTCTGGTTGGGCATGCCCAGCACCGCGCTGCTCGCCGTCTGGGTGGTCAATGTCTGGCACAGCACACCCTATGTCGCGCTGATCCTGCTCGCGGGATTGCGGTCCTTGCCGTCGGAGCCGCGGGAAGCCGCGTCCATCGACGGGGCGAGCCAATGGCAGATATTCCGGCACGTAACGATACCGCTGCTGCGCCCCTATCTGCTGGTGGCGCTGCTGTTGCGCACGATCTTTGAGTTCCGCGCCTTCGACAACATCTACGCCATGACCGGCGGCGGCCCCGCCAATGCAACCATGGTGCTGTCGATGTTCACCTATCTGGCGTCCTTCGTCAGCTTCGATTTCAGCCTCGGTGCGGCGGCCTCCTGGCTGATGCTGTTGATGTCGTTGGTGATGTGCCTGTTCTTCATCGCCGTGATCCGCCGCCGGGAGGCCTACTGACATGGGCATTGTCGCATGAGCATGGTGGTCGGCTCGCGCCGCAATACCTGGATCCGGGCCGGACTGATTTACGCCACGCTGATCGCCCTGGCCTTCGTGTTCCTGCTGCCGTTGCTGTGGGTGCTGGGCCTGTCACTGAAAACCAGGCCACAGGTGTTTTCCGACCCGCCGCTGTTCCTTTGGTGGCCAACCCTGGAAAATTATTACGACGTTCTGACTCGGGCGGATTTCCTGAAGGCTTTTGTCAATACCTTGATCGTGTCGGCCTGCGCCGTCGGTCTGTCCCTGGGGGTAGGCGTGCCCGCCGCTTATGCCTTCGCGCGGTTTCCCTTCAAGGGCAGCGCCCTGCTGTTCTTCGCCTTGCTGGTGATGCGCATGCTGCCGCCCATCGCCGTGCTGGTGCCGATGTACGTGCTGTTCAGCAAGATCGGCCTGACCACCACCCATCTTAGCGTGGTACTGGCCTATTCCACCTTCGCCCTGCCGCTGGTGGTCTGGGTCATGCGCGGTTTCTTTGAGGACCTGCCCGCCGAACTGGAGGAAAGCGCCTGGATCGACGGTGCCAGTCGTTTCACCGCCTTCTGGCTCGTCGTCCTCCCCCTCGCTCGGCCTGGCATGGTGGCCGCCAGCATCCTGTGCCTGCAACTGGCATGGAACGATTTTCTGTTTGCCGCCGTGTTGACCAACAACGCGACCCAGACCTTGCCGGTGCTGATGGCGGGGTTCTCGGGCGGCGATTCCGGCGTGGACTGGGGCGGCATGACCGCGTCCGGAATGCTGGTGATCCTGCCCGTGGTGCTGTTTTCCTTCGCCGCCCAGCGTCATCTGGTGACCGGCCTGTCCACCGGCGCGGTCAAGGGATGAACCACCACAACGAAATTTAAACAACAGGGAGACCGACAATGCCCGGACTGAACAGACGCCGCCTGCTGGGGGCCAGCGCCGCCGCCGGCATGGTCGCCGCCGCTCCTCGCGCATCCATGGCACAGGCGAAGCCCGACAAGCTGGTCTATATCGGCGAAAACCAGGGCGGCTGGAAAAAGGTCCTGATGGAGGAGGTGGCACCCGCGTTCGAAAAAGCCACCGGCATCAAGGTCGAATTCACCATGTTGCCCGTCGATGCCTGGCGCGCGCGATTAAAGGCGGAGTTGGGTGCCGGATCGTCCGGCATCGATATCGCGCAATGGTCGGTCAGTATGGCCGGCTGGATGGCGCCCTATCTGCTGGACCACGAACCGCTGGTGGAGAAGATGACCGCGCGCGACGCGTCCTTCGACTGGGCGGACTTCCTGGGCGGCAGCAAGGCGGCCGCGAGCTATGATGGCAGGCTGATCGGCATCCCCTACCGCATCACCACCGGCATCATGCATTACCAGAAGGCGTTGCTGGCCAATGCCGGCTTCACCCAGGCCCCCGGCACTTTCGCCGAGTTCGAAAAGGTCGCCGCCGCCGTCAACACGCCGCCGGACCGGTTCGCGGTCGGCGTCATGGCCAAGCAGGGTGCCAACCTCTACTCCGAGGTCGCCGCCCGCCTGTTTTCCGCCGGCGGACGCTTGCTGGATTTCAACACCGGCGAGATCTTCATCAACGATGCGAAGGGTGTCGCGGCCCTGGAGCACCTGACCAACATCATGGTGAAGATGAAGGCGTCTCCGCCGGAATGCACCACCTGGGAGTATGATGAGATCATCGCGGGCGGCCAGCGTGATCGGTACGCCATGACGCTGACCTTCGCGCCCTACGGGTCGCTGATCAACGACCCGGCGCTGTCGAAAACCGCGGGCAAATGGGCCTGGGCCGTGGTGCCGGGCCACACAGACGTGCAGCAGAGCCGCACCTGGATCGACGGGCACTTCATGTCCGTGCCGAAATACGCGAAGCACCCGGACTGGTCGCTGGAATTCATCCGCATGGCGTGCAGCAAGCAATGGCTGCTGCGGTCCGCCGAACGCGGCAATGCCCCACCCCGCGGGTCGGTGCTGCGCGATCCCGGGTTGACCGAAAAGCTGGGCTGGCCGCCGATCGCCGCGAAAGCGATCGAGACCGGGATTCCAACGCCGGCCCATCCGGCCTGGGACGCGCTGCAATTGGCGATGCGCCCGCCGATCTCTCAGGCGTTGATCGGCCAGAAGACGGCAAAGGAGGCGTTGGATCAGATCGCATCCGACTGGCAACGCGGACTGCGCCGAGGCGGTGTCACACGATAGGACAGGCAGCCGCCGGTGGTCGGCGCCTGGTCCATGCGGAACGTGGTCAGCCCACGCCGTCAGGGCCCGCGCCGACAGGCTGGAGTGCGTTCATGCTGACCGGAAACGGCAAACCGCTTTGGCGGCCTGTTTGATCGCATGGTTCAGGCGCTGTTCCGTTCCGCTCAGCGCGATTATGCCCTATCCGCGACTTTGCAAAGGTCAACACCGGAATTCGTGAATGGCGGATCCGGACCCGCGACGCTGTGCCGAGACCCGCGATCGATGGCGGGCGCGGTGATTGGGCGCGGTGATTATTGGGCGTCGTCTAAACCGGCAAATCCGCCAGCGCCGGCGACCCGACTTCATCCGTCCACACCTTGAAGCTGGCCAGCGTGTTGGGACCGAACGTGTTGCTCAGCGGCACGTCGACCGCGTCGCGGCCTCGGCCCATCAGGATCCGTCCGATCCGGGGGGTGTTGTTGCGCGCATCGAAGGTGTGCCAGGCGCCGCTCAGATAGACCTCGAACCAGCCAGCGAAATCCATCACGCCATAGGGGGGCGGAATGCCGATATCGCTCAGGTAGCCGGTGCAATAGCGCGCCGGAATGTTCATGCAGCGGCACAAAGCGACGGCAAGATGGGCAAAATCCCGGCAGACACCGCGCTTTTCGTGGAAGGTTTCCCACGCGGTGCGGGTTGGGCGCGCATCCGCGTAATCGAACTTGATATGGTTGTGCACGAAGTCGCAGATCGCCTGTACGCGCGCCCATCCGGTCGGGGCATGGCCGAATAACTGCCAGGCTGGTTCGGACAGATGGTCCGTCTCGCAGTAGCGGCTGCCCAGCAGGAACACCAGCACGCCGTCCGGCAGATCCTGCACCAGATGTTGCTGCGCGTTCGGCACGACCGGGTCCGCCAGCCCGGAATCGTTCAGGGTCGCGCTGCTGGTAACGCGGATCCGCCCTTGCGGTGCCACGATCCGGCTGCACCAGTTGCCGAAACTGTCGCGGTAGGAATGGACCGGCACGGCGGGCTCGGTTTTCAGATGGTCCGGCGCGACGATGTCGCCGGCGCGGGAATGGTGGACGTGCAGCAGCATCAGCATGGGAGTCGGCTGAACACAGTCGTAGATCAATTCGTAGCCGACCTGGATTTTCATGTTGGTGCCTCGGATGAAGTGGGGGACTCGGTGCCGATTGGCTTGCGGCCGCATCACGAATGGCAATTCAAGGCACGTGATGGGCGCGATCCGCCATATCAGGGCGATTCCCATGGCACCTGATCATGCAACAGATAAGGTGGCGAGCGCCGCATGTCACGGGCGTCGATTTTTTTTCCTATCCCGACTCCGGCCAGTACGGGCATGAAGTGCGGAACCCGTCATCGGCGATAGGCGCGCTGTAGCCCATCCATAATCAGGAATCCCCTCCCATGGCTCGTGAGACGATCTATCTCGTCCAGGCATTCAAACCCGGGAAGGGGCAACGGCTGTTGTCCGAAACCCCGATCCGCTGCAAGTCGGTGGATACCGCGCGCCGGACCGCGGAGCGTCTGGTGCCGACCAAAGCCGGTGTCGTCGCGTTTTCGACGGCGGGCGACCCGGAACTGGGCGAGTATGACGACGAACCCACCATCATCTTCCGCGCCGGACGGTTGCCGCAGAATTTCGAGGAGGCATAGACCCGGGCGATCGGATCCCCACCTTATCGCTACCTGACAGCCCACCATGCCGGGCGCATCCTGGCTTGCGACGCCCGGCCCTATTTGGAAAGCCCGGATGGTGGGGATGTCCACCATTATTTCGACCCGGCCTCATCAGCCGGTTTGCGGCCACGCCGCACCGCCGCTATGGTCCGGCGCCTCTCGGGGGCGATGACAGACGGGACAAGAAAGCCAAGTGGTCGATATCTTTGACGAGGTCAATGAGGAGCTGCGTGCCGAACGGGCAAAGAATTTGCTCTTACGGTACGGCGGGGTGATCGTCGCCGGCTGTGTTGCCGTCGTCGCCGGGACAGGAGCCTGGCAGGGTTGGCATTGGTGGCAGGCCCGGCAGGATGCCGCCGCCGCGGCCCAGTTCGTCAGTGCCATGAACCTGACCGAGGCGTCGCCGATCGCCGGCGTCGGAAGCCAAACCGCCGCCATCGCTGCGTTCGAGGCTCTGGCCGCCGGCGCGCCGCCCGGATATCGGATCCTGGCACGCCTGCGGGCCGCGGCGTTGAAGGCGCAACAGGGCGATCTGCCGAGCGCGCTGGCCCTATGGGATCAGGTCGCGGGCGATTCGTCCGCCGATCCGCTGCTGCGCGATCTCGCCAGCCTGCTCTGGGCCGAACGTCAGTTGGACAAGGGCGATCCGGCGTTGCTGGAAGCGCGCCTCAAGCCGCTGATTCTGCCCGGTAATGCGTGGCGCCCCATGGCGCGAGAGCAGTTGGCGCTGCTGGACCTGCGCCAGGGGCGGGAAGACGTGGCAAAAGCCGCGTTTCGTGCCCTGGCAGACGATGTCACCGCCCCCGCCGGCGTCCGTGGCCGCAGCACCGCGATGCTCGGCCGCCTGGGCGGCTGAGACATGATCCGGCATTCTATACGGGTCGGCTCCTCGTCATTGCCAGGTCAAGCCCGGCAATGACGAGGGGGGCGGACCGTGCTTCGGTCAATGGTTTGAGCCGTTGGCACTACCAGATTGGGACGAAAGGCTGTTGGCGTGACACGCAAACCTGACGTGATTTCGGACGGCGCCACGGGGCGTCTCGCCACCGGCGCGTTGGGCCGCCGCGCTGCCCTGCTCGCCCCGTTGGCGCTGAGTGGATGTGGCATTTGGGACGAATGGTTCGGCACCAAAAAAATCCTACTGCCAGGCAAGCGCGAACCGGTCATGAGCGGGCAGACCGCCCTGCAGGTCAGCGAAGGGGTGCCGAAGGTCTCGCTGCCGCCCGCGGTGCGGAACGCGGCCTGGCCGCAGGCCGGCGGCAATCCCGCTCACTTCATGGGCCATCTGGCCGCGAATGAGCGTCTGGGCGTCGCCTGGCGGTCCGATATCGGCGATGGCGGCGGCTATCGTCGGAAGATCATGGCGCAACCGGTGGTCGCCAACGGTGTCGTCTTCACGATGGACTCGGATGCCGTGGTATCAGCCTTCGACCTGGCCACCGGCAATCGTGCCTGGCGGCTGGATACCAAGGGCAAGGACAACGAAAGCACCAATATCGGCGGTGGGCTCGGCGTCGATCAGGGCACGCTCTATGCCGTGAACGGTCTGGGCGACGTGCTCGCCATCGACCCCGTGAATGGGACCGAGCGGTGGCGGGCCGAACTGGGGGCGCCCGCGCGATCCGCCCCCACCATCGCCGAGGGCCGCATCTTCGTGACCACGATCGAGGAAAAACTGGTCGCGCTGGCCTCCAGCGATGGCCACACCCTCTGGTCGCACCGGGCCTCCACCCCCACCACGTCGCTGCTTGGACGCCCGGCCCCGGCCTATTCGCGCGGCCTGATCGTGGGCGGCTTCGGATCGGGCGAGTTGTCCGCCATGCGCGCCGATTCCGGACGGGTCGCCTGGACCGACGGCCTGGGCGCGACCCGAGGCCGATCCAGCATCGCCGACCTGCTGTCCATCCGCGGTGCACCCGTCATCAGCAACGGCAGGGTCTACGCCATCAGCATGGGCGGCCTGCTGGCCGCCATCGACCTGCCAACCGGAAGGCGCTTGTGGGAACGGCAGATGGCCGGTGTCGACGCACCGCTGGTCGCCGGCGACTGGCTGTTCGTGATTTCGTCCGACCAGGAAATGGTGGCGATAAACGCGACCGACGGTCGAATTGCCTGGATCGCCCCGCTGCCGCGCTGGGACAATCCAGAGAAGCAGCGGAATGCACTGACGTGGTACGGCCCGCTGCTGGTCAGCGATCGGCTGGTCGTCACCGGCACCAATGAGGAAGCCCTGTCGATCAGCCCCTATACCGGCGAAATCCTGGGCCGACAGTCGTTGTCCGGAGCCGCGTCCCCGGTGCCGCCCCTGGTGGCGGATGGTACTCTGCTGGTGGTCTCCGACGACGGGCGCGTGACAGCCTTCCGTTAAACACGGACACAAATCGGCTGGGTCCATGCTATAGGACCGCTGAAGTGTGACAATGATCGTGTCGGTCGCCGCCATTTGGCCCATCCAATGGCGGCCGTATCGCATGTCCCA
>CAMBXJ010000084.1 GCA_945871455.1 Asaia bogorensis | reverse complement strand
CAATCGTTCGACACACCGCGCTGAACCTGCTGTCTGCCGCCAGACCCACCACAAGCTTCAAAAACCGCCGCAAGAAGGCCGGGTGGAACGTCGATTACCTGGAGACAGTGCTCAGAGGGAACGCATGACGTTCAAGCGATTCGCCTGGTCGTCGGCTCAATCTCGATTGGCCGCGGTGAGTATGTGTGCTGTATTACCGGCGATGGAAATGTCGTTGATCGGTTCGTCGATCCGACGCCAGAAGGAGGTTCGTTTGCTAACTCGTGTCATCCTAGCCGCCGTGGCGATAATTTTGGCACTCCGCACGCCGTCTGCCGCCGAGGGCGTCTGGCAAGGCCCGAACGGCGGCATGATGATCGACGCCGGTTCGTTTCATATCGAACTCCTGGTCAAAAATACCGAGTACCGGTTGAACATCTATGATCACGTCGACAAGCCCGTGGCGGTGGCACAGGCCACCGCCGTGCTCACCGTCATGGTCGGGGAGGAGAAAGAAAAACTATCCATGCAGCCGGTCGGCCCCAACAGCCTCGCCGGGCAGGGCGCCATGAAGCGGTCCGGGGCGGCGAAAGTGCTGGTCCTTCTGCGCGTACCGGATCAGGCTTCGGCCATCGCGCGGTTTGACGTGCCATGATGCGCCGATGGAGGCAGACGATCGCCGTCGGGGTGGCCGTCGTTATCCTGGCGTCGGCGGCGCCCGCTCTTGCGCATGTCCTGAAGGTCTTCGCCGAAGTGATTGGCGATGTGATCGTCGGACAGGGGTATTTCGGCGGCGGCAATTTTCCCGTGAACCAGACGGTCCACATATTTGGGCCAGATCGGCAGAAGGTCGGGCAGGTCATGACCGATGCCAAGGGCAAATTCAGCTTCAGGCCAACCAAGCGGCAGAACCACACCTTCGTCATTGAAGCCGGCGAAGGCCATCGTGCCGATTGGACCGTCGAATCGGACGAATTGCCCGCCTCGCTTCCCGCCAGATAAGCCCATCATGCACACGCAAATCGTCAAACCCGCGGCCGGTCGTTTTGAAGGCGCCTATTTGCTGTCGACCTGCGTTGCCATTCTCGCGATTTGCGGCAGCCTGATCTTCCTGCGCCAGACCAAATTGGAAGTGATCACTCTGCAACCCCATCAGATCAGTGCGTTCTCGGATCTCAGCAAGACCGAACAGGGACTCTTCAACGATCTGTACGCAGCGGGCCTGGAGTTGCAGACGGTTTATCGTGACAGCCGCACTTGGCTTTCCGTCGACGATCTGGTGGATATTGCCATGCCGCCCTTCATGCAAACCGCGCTCAGTGAAAAACAGGGTAGCCATAAATGGAGCGCGCTGCCGTTCAACACCGCGGACGCAACGGCGATGGCCTATCTTGGCAGGTCCGTCCGAACCTCGGAAGCGCGATCCTTCCTGCTGGTCATGACCCAGGGCAAGCAGCGTGAAGCACGGGAAGCTGCTTTCACGATCTGGGCCAACACTGACGCGGTGGCGACGCTCAAGGCGATCGATCCACCCGCTCTGTCCGATAGCGGCTGGCGGGAGGCAGTTGCGTTGAAGGGTGAGGAAGCCCAGCGCGGCGCAACGCAGAGAAAAGCCCAATGAAACTGTCCAGGCGCACCACCATCGCGGGTCTGGCGCTGGCGGGATCCCCAATCCGGTCGGTGCGTGCCCAGAAAAAATTGCGCGTCGGTATCACGCTGCACCCGTATTATAGTTGGGTCGCCAATATCGCCAAGGACCAGGTAGAGATCGTGCCGCTCATCCAGGCCGGTTTCGAGGTTCATAACTACGAACCACAGCCCGACGACATCAAGCGCGCCGCGACCTTGGATGTGCTGGTCATGAACGGTATCGGCCATGATAGCTTCGCGCTGAAAGTGCTGGACGCGGCGGAGGCCCGGCACAAGGTCAGGCTCATCTTCGCCAACCAGGGCGTCGCGCTGATCCCAACGTCGGGCAATACCGGAGAGGTAAAGCTCTACAACGCCCACACGTTCATCGCGATCACCGCAGCGATTCAGCAGATCTTCAACATCGCGACGGACCTGGGGAAAATCGACCCGGAGAACGCGGAATTGTACCGCAAGAATGCCCGTGCCTACGCGGCCAAACTGCGGAAGCTGAAAGCGAACTATATTAATAGGTTGACTGGCGTGGATGGCAAGTATCTGCGGGTCGCGACCATCCATGGCGGCTACGACTATCTGATGCAGGAATTTGGCCTGAATGTCGTTGCGGTGATCGAGCCCGCCCACGGGCTGATGCCATCCGCCAGCCAGCTGAAGGACACGATCGACCGGGTGCGTTCGCTACAGGTCGGCGTGGTGTTCAGCCAGATGATGTTCCCCGATCAGTTCGTCGAAACGATCAAGCGTGAGACCGGCGCCAGTATCTACGTCTTGGTCCACATCACCGAAGGCGAATACACCACGCGAAAGTTCGAGGAAGGCATCGAATACGACATGAAGGTGATCACCGACGCGGTGCTCGCGGCCCAGGCCGCCGGCCAGAAGGCCCTGCAATGATCCGAACGACACGCACCCAGGGGCCGAGTATGCGCCTGACCAATGTCGGCCTGAGCCTTGCCAGCACGCAAATACTCCACTCCGTCTCCTTCGCTATCGAGTCTGGACAAATTCATTGTATTATCGGTCCAAACGGCGGCGGGAAAACATCGCTGATCCGTTCTATACTAGGGCAAATGCCGCATTCCGGCGAAATTCGTATCGATTGGCCGGCCGGGCGACGGACCGGCTATGTGCCGCAGATTCTGGACTTCGACCGCGACCTACCCATGACCGTTGATGACTTCATGGCGATCAGCAGCCAGGACATGATGGCGGTCTTCGGCCTGTCCAGGCGCATTCGGGCATCCATTGACGAAGCGATCGAAATAGTGGGTCTGCGCGACAAGCGACGTCGCCGCATGGGGGACTTGTCCGGCGGGGAACGCCAACGCGTGCTGTTCGCCCAGGCGCTGATCCCGTTCCCCGATCTTCTCGTGCTGGACGAACCGCTGGCTGGCGTCGATGGCGCCGGGGCGGAAGCCATCTCTAATCTGGTCATCGATCTGCGCGATCGCGGGGTCACGGTGCTATGGATCCATCACGATCTGGCCGAGGTCAAACGGATCGCAGACAAGGTCACCTGCATCAACTGGACGGCGACCTTTTCCGGCCCGCCGCAAGAGGTCCTGACACAGGATCGTATCCTCGACGTGTTCTCCCCCGCCGTCGAACGGAAGCCGGTATTGGTATGACCGACCTGTTCGCACCGCTTCGCGCGGAGATCCAGGCGCTCGCCGCCGCCGGCACCATCCCTGATGCGTTCCAATACGCCTTTGTGATCAACGCGCTGATTTGTGCCTGCCTCATCGGTCCGATCCTGGGCGGCGTCGGCACGATGGTGGTGACCAAACGCCTCGCCTTCTTCTCCCAGGCCGTCGGACAAGCCGCCCTCACCGGCGTCGCGCTCGGCATTATTCTCGGCGAGCCGATGACCGCCCCCTATGTCACCCTGTTTGGATTCTGCATCCTGTTCGGACTGGTGCTCAACTTCACCAAGAACCGGACCAGGATGTCAACCGACACGCTGATCGGTGTGTTCCTGTCGATTTCCATAGCTGTCGGCGCCAGCCTGCTGATCTTCGTGGCCAGCAAGATCAATGTACATATCGTTGATCAAGTGCTGTTCGGATCGATCCTGACGGTCAACGACCTGGATATGACCATCCTCGCCGTCATTTCGGCGATCGTCTCGGTAATGGGTACTCTGCGCTTCAACCGGATGCTGATGGCCAGCTTCAATCCTCAGCTTGCCCATGTGCGTGGGGTCAATGTCGTGTTTCTCGACTACCTGTTCATCCTGATGATCACCGTCATCACCGTGGCCTCGGTCAAGATCATCGGCGCCATGCTGGTGGAGGCGCTGCTGCTGATACCCGCGGCCGCGGCCCGCATCGTGACCCGATCGATCCGTGGATTCTTCATTTGCACCATCCTGATATCGACGTTCAGTTGCGTGGTCGGGATCATCGCACCGATGTTGTGGAATCTGCCGCTGCCATCCGGCGGCTCGATCGTCCTGGTGGCCGCGATTTTCTTTTGTCTCGCGACGCTCACACGGTTGATCCGTCGTCAGGCGATGTAGCCTGGAGGTCACCGCGATGCCCGCACGCTATCTGCTGAGCCGTCGGCGCGCCCTGGTGGGCGCGGTGACGGTGCCGACGCTGATCGCCCTACCGGCGATGGCCGCCGACAAGCGCCTGATCATGACATCGCTACAGGCGACCTATTCCATCGCGCACGCCCTGGCGAAGGATACCGCGATCGAGGTGCGCCCCGGTTTTCCCGCCGATGTCGGAATGGAACAGCAGAAAGCCCATCTCGCGAAGCGTCGGCGTGCGGATTTCATCGGTTCGGCGCAACAGGCCGATGCCGTGATCTCGATCCGTCGGATATGGGACACCGATCCGCTCTACCCCGCCGTGCGGGTGCAGAATATCCGAGCGATCGAGATTGACGCGTCGACCCCCTTCGCGCCCGAAATGGCCGGTGTGGCCTTGCTCGAAACCACGAAAAAGATGGGGGACGAGATTTCGCGTGGGGTATCCCCCTATATCTGGCTCAGTCTGACGAACGCGATCCGGATGACCGATATCGTGGCGTCCGATATTCGCCGCCTGAGCCCGCCCGACGCAACGACGATAGACCGCAACCAGCAACAATTCCGCGGTGAAATTCTGGCTCTGCAGGTCCGGTTCGAGACCAGGCTGGCGGATATCGATGCCTCTGCCGCCATTCTGCTGAACCAGGAGTTTCGGTATCTGGTGGCGGATATCGGTGTGGACGTAGCCGCCAGCTTCGCCAAGAGCGACTTCGACCGGACAGAGATCGATATTGCCACCTTGCGTGATGAAATCGGGAAGACCGGCGCGCGCGTGGTAATCGCCGCGCAACAGCCCAAAGCCTCGGTCGTGGCCGCTATCGCCGCGTCAGGGGGGCGGTTGGCGATCCTCAATCTGATGGATCCCGGTGTCGGGACGGCGGACGGACAACTCGACCCCAACGGGTTCTTGACAGCGACGCGCGCTAATCTGGATGCGTTGCTGGCGGCTCTGGCTAACTGATCAAAAGGTTTTCTGTTCCAGCAACTGGCCACGGAATGCGGCCAGGTGATTAAGCGCCCGCTGGCCGACGTTCAGAAACAGCAACGGCGTCACGACGGCGTCCAGCAATGTCGCACTGATCAATCCACCGAAGATCACCAGGGCGACAGGGGAGAGGATCTCTTTCCCGGGGGCGCCGGCATCGACGATCAGAGGCAGCAGCGCGAAGCCGGCCGCGGACGCGGTCATCAGCACCGGTGTCATGCGATCCAGGCTGCCGCGAACGATCGTGTTCCAGGAAAATGGTGCGTCTTCCCGAATGATCAGATTGAGGTAGTGGCTGATCTTCAGGATGCCGTTACGCGTGCTGATCCCCGCCAGCGACACGAACCCCACCATGCTCGCGATCGACAGCGGCTGCCCGGCGAGACTCAGCGCCAGGACGCCTCCGACCAGCGACAAGGGAACCCCCGCCATGATGATCAGGCAGAGTAAGGCCGAACGGTAGCGGGTGTAGAGTGCGAGATAGATCAGCGCGAGAGAGCCGCAAAATAGCACCATGATCTGCTGGCCGGCGGCTTCCTCCGCCTGGAACGTGCCTTCCATGGAGGTCGAAAATCCTTGCGGAAGGTCGATGGTCGCCAGGATTGCCCGCATCTCGGCAATAATCCGCCGCATATCGCTGCCATCGGTGTTGGCGAGGATCACCAACCGGCGGCGGCCATTGTCGCGCACGATCTGATTGGGGCCGTCGGTGCTGACCACCGTTGCCACGTTCCGCAGCGGAACCCGCCCGGCGGACAGCTCGATCAAGATGTTCGATAGGCCTTGGAAGCGCCGGTCACTGTCATCGAGTCGCACCAGAACGTCGTAACGTCGGACGTCCTCTATGACTTGTGAAACGACCTTGCCGTTCAACAGGGTTTCGAGTTCCAGGGCGACTTCCGCCGGCGTGGTGCCGTATAGGCGAGCACGTTCCGGGTCGACGCTGACGCGGATTTGTGGGACCCGGGTTTGCTTTTCAAGCTGCAGATCGACCAGACCCGGAATCGATGCCAGCCGCCGGCGCAGCTTCTCCCCTTCCGCGACCAGCAGGTCCAGATCGTCCCCGAACAGCTTCAGCGCGATCTGCGCGCGGACGCCGGACAGCATGTGATCCAGCCGGTGCGAAATAGGTTGGCCGATATTGATCGACGCGGGAAGGATCGCGAGCTGGTTGCGGATGTGCTGAACGATTTCTGTCTGGGAACGGGATGAGGGCTTCAAATCGACATCGATTTCCGCGGCATGAACGCCTTCGGCATGCTCATCCAGTTCGGCGCGTCCCGTCCGTCGGCCGACCGCGGTCACCTCCGGCACTTGCAGCACCCGCCGTTCGGCCACCGCGCCCAGCCGGTTGGATTCGGACAACGACATACCGGGATTGAAATACATCCCGATGGTGAGCGTGCCTTCGTTGAACGGAGGCAGGAATGAGCGCGGCAGGGATATCAGCAATGCAAGGGAACCGAGGACCAGCACGATAGAGCCGCCGAACACCAAACGCTGGCGCGCCAGCGACCAATCCAGCAAAGCCCGGTTCCAGCGCTTGCATCGCCGCACCAGCCACGATTCATCGTCGGCCAGCCCCTTCATGTTCGGCAGCAGATAAAACGACAGAACGGGAATGACGGTCATGGACGTCAGCAGGCTGGCAAGCAACGCGACGATATAGGCCAGTCCAAGTGGCGCGAAGAGACGCCCCTCCATGCCGGACAGCGCGAACAGCGGCACGAGGACCAGAACGATGATGATGGTGGCATAGACGATGCCGGAGCGGACCTCGGACGATGCATCGGCGATCACGCCGATCACGGGACGCGGCCGTTCGAGGCGAGCATTCTCCCGAAGGCGACGCAGGATGTTCTCGACATCGACCACGGCGTCGTCGACGAGGATGCCGATGGCGATCGCCAGGCCCCCCAAGGTCATGGTGTTGATTTCCATGCCCAGGTAGTGAAACACGATCGCCGTCGTGAGCACCGAGATCGGGATGGCGATCAACGAGATTGCGGTGGTGCGGACGTTCATCAGAAAGAGATAGAGCAAAATTGCAACAACGACAGCGGCTTCGACCAGAACCTGCTGGACGTTGTTGATGGCGGTCTCGATGAAATTGGACTGTTTGAACAGAATGTTGTCGATCTTCACGCCGGCCGGCATCGTGCGCGCCATATCGCGGAGCGTGGTTTGCAATTTTTCGGTCAATTGGATGGTATCGCCGCCCGGCTGCTTCTGCACGGACAGGATGATAGCCGGATTACCCATGTATCCGGCCTCGCCACGCTTGTGCTTGGCACTGAAGGACACGTCCGCGATCTGGCGCAGAAGCACGGGTTGCTCGAACCGGTAGGTCACTACAAGGTCGCGCAGCACCTCCAGTTTCGAGGAATGGTTGACGTTACGGATCAGAAATTCGCTGCCGCTTTGGTCCACATAGCCGCCGCCGGTGCGGATGCCGAACGCGGTAATCGCACGCTCCATCTGGTTCACCGAGATGTCCAGCAGAGCCATGAGGTCGGGCCTCGGCGTGACGCGGAACTGTCGGCTCTCGCCCCCGATCGGGATCACCTGGGCAACGCCGGGGATCGACATAAGCCGAGGGCGCAGCGTCCAATCGGCCAGTTCCCGCAGCACAAAGGGATCGACGCCCTCTCCCACCATCGCGATGAGCATGATCTCGCCCATGATGGACGTGAGCGGCCCCATCTGTGGTTCGGCCTTCGCGGGCAGACGCTGCCGCACCAGCACCAGGCGTTCGGCGACCTGCTGGCGGTTGCGGAAAATATCGGTTCCCCAACGGAACTCCACGTAAACGATCGACAGGCCGATGCTGGATACAGACCGAACGCGTTCGACGCCCGCAATGCCGTTCATCATCGTCTCGATTGGGAAGGTGACCAGCAGCTCGACTTCCTCCGGCGCCAACCCATCGGCTTCGGTAATCAATGTGACCGTGGGACGGTTAAGGTCCGGGAACACGTCAACCGGCAAATTTTGGGCCAGCGAAGCCCCGAATGCCACGATGATCATGGTGGCCAGCAACACGAACAGACGGTTCGCGAGGCTCAGTCGGATGAGCGTGTTGAACACCTAGCGAATCTGGCCAAGGAGCCCGGCGCCATCGACGACGATGCGTTTACCGGGGGGCAGGCCGGCCAGAACCGCGACGTTGGATCCGTCTATGATTTCGCTGCGAATGAGGATCGGAACGAAGCGTTCGGCTGTCACATGTTCGAATACGATCGCCTGCCCAGATGCGGTCGTCGTAATCGCCTGCTGGGGCACGAGGACGGCCGTCTGGATTGTGTGCCCTTGGATGAAGACGTTCACCGGGCTGCCGACAATCAGCCCGGCATCGGGTTTGTCGATCCGGAAGTTCAGTGGGATCGCCTGCTGGCGCATTCGCGGTGCTCTGCCGATGAAGCTGAGTGTGTAGGTTGAGCCGTTATCCGTGATCGCCTTGGCGCCGGCGATATTGTTCACCACATCCATGTCTAAGGCGGCGGCTTCGACCCAAATCCGACTCGGATCGATCACCTCGAACAGGATGTCCTTGGCCTCGACGATCTGTCCGGCCAGGACGTTGCTGATCGCGATTACCCCCGTGGCCGGGCTCCGCACCGGAATTCTCAGCGTATCGCGATCGTTCATAACCAGCGAAATGCCGTCCTTCCGCCGCTGGAGGTTCATGAGATCGAGCTTGATGGTTTGCAGATCCCTTTGCGACAGGGGCGGGATCGTGCCAGCAGCGGCCTGGTCCGCGGTTTTGGACAACAGGCGGAGTTCCGCGTCGATCTGGCTGACCTGCTGTTGGATATTTGCGTTGTCGACCGGGTTCACGATCGGGACAACCGTGCAGACTACCTGGCCGCGGGTGACGTGCTGACCGACAACGAACAATCCGCCGTCGCCCGCGTCGATCCGGCCCAGAATCCCAGCCTGGATGCGTCCGCTGGCCGTGGGGTCAGCGATAATGCGGCCGAAGACCCGCGTGGTTCTGGCAATTTCGGAACTGACAACGACAATCGTGCGAATTGCAAGCACACGCTGCGCTGCCTTGGGAATGAAAAGGGAGCCATCGGCCAGGCGGCGCGGGCTGTCGGGCGGTTGGTTGTCCGCTGCCACATCGGTCGCAACGCCGTCAGGGCCGTGGTTGTGCCCGGGGCCGGATGGCATGGCCGAGGCTGGACTGAGCGATGCAGGGATCATGGATGCGCCGACCAGCGCGATCAGCAGGGCGACCGCGGTGGTCGCTCGATTTGGCGCATCTCCGCTCGATTCGATGGCTACGGGAGAGCGGCGATGCATCCATCGCCAGGTTCGCGCCAGCATCCGCAGCAGTAGGGGCGCGAACACACCGCCGAAGAATGCAAGCAGGAAGCCAACACGTGCCTTCCACTCGGCCCAAAGATTTGTCATTACCGGTCTGACGGGGGGAGTAACCACCGTCGTACCCAGAAGGTCCGTTCGATTGCCCGCGGTGACGCTGATGATAAGGTCGTGCGACCCCGGACGGCTCAGCCATGTGGCGTCGGCCCAGTACAGTCCTGGCTCGACCTCTTTGAGTGTCAGAGAGCGTCCGGATGCCCCGACATCAATGTCGAATATGGCGCCCACGATGGGTTCGTTGGTTTTCAGATCGTCGAGATAAATCAGGATCCCGCCCGCTTCGATGAGGCCAAGCAATTCGAATTCGGTGCCACGTGTCTCAAGCCGGGGCGCCAGGAATTGCGCCCAGGCCGAGGTGGCAGGGCATGCCAACGCCAGGCAAACCATGAGGACCATCCGGATATGGCGTCGGGTCGGAAAATACGGTGACGTCATGGCGGGCTATGTCTTCGTGTCAAAGGAATGCGGCAAACGACGTTGGAGGGATCCCGAAATGGCCAACGAACGGATAACTCATTTTTAGGATTACCAGCAACACGGACATCGTCAAGGTCGCAAGCAGCGAGGACATCAAGATCGGTACCCATATGCTGATACCACCGAAAAACCATGGAAAAATAAGAGAAGCCGAGGCCCCGATGAGTGCCACCCCCCAAAGCAACGGGTTCAACGATCCTCCGGCCACTCGTAGTCGATGCTGCCGGTTCTCCCGGATCGTGAGGAATAAGTTGATCGAAGTCTCCATAACGAACCGTTCCCGGTCGGTCACAGGCTGCATCGCCAGAAATGTGTTCATAAGGTTATCGAGCACCAACCCGGCTTCCGGACCGCCGCGGCCATTGCGGAGTTGCGGCCATTCCACCTCCACGACCGTGCGTGCATAGTCTTTCAGGCTATCCCGCACGTTTTCACGCGTGGTTCGGGGTAAAGCCACCGCGAGCCGGTCGATCTGTGTGAGCTGGGTGACTTCCAGGTCGATGAACGATCTGGTTTGCTCGTATTGCTGGTAGACACCGAAAAGCAGCAAGCCAAGATACCCGGCAAAGACCGACGAAAGGAACGCGAATTTGAATCCGCCCAGGAGGTTGTTCTGGATCAACTCGGTCGGGAGGTAAAGGTTGCTTACAATGACTGTACCGACGACAGCTATAAGGATACCACCACCGACCAATATCACAGCCGTAATCCAGAGCGGATGGGAAGCGAGCCAGAAAAACATCGACATTTGTCTCTCATTGTGAGATGCAGTCGCTCCTTGTGAGGTGCACCCATCCGAAATCGCTTAGGGCGCCGACCGTCGGTGGTTGTCAAGATAGTTCGCCCGGCATTCCAGGGCAATCGGATGAACGTGTCTGCGGAATTCGCGTGACAAAGGAGTAATACCAACCGCCCTAGCCCGTCTTATTCACGGCAAGGCAGGGATTCGTTAGCGGGTGTGTAGCCGGGGCAAAACCCCGGGCAGTGTGGGTCAAGCGGCTCGCGTGCGGGTTCGGATGAGATCGGGAAGGCCCGGGATGACGGGCGCATTGATCCCTCCGATGCGGTCTGCGAGGTAGTCCCAGAAGGAGACCCCGAGCTTTGCGCAGGTGTGCATCAGCCCGAGGAAGGTGTCGCGGCAGTCGCGTCCGTCATCGCTTTGGGTGCCGCCGCTGATCTTTCGCTTGATGACCTGGC
>CAMBXJ010000083.1 GCA_945871455.1 Asaia bogorensis | reverse complement strand
AAGCAGTTCCGACGCCAGACGTCGGCCCAGCCATTGTCACCGCTGAAGCGGGTCAGGCCCTTTTCGAACGCGTAGTTGGACCCGGTCGGGTCCGTGCCGGGGGTGGGTTCGTCCAGCAGGCGGCACAGGTCGATGAAATGTTCCTGGCACGCCGCACGCTCGGTGCGGGTGTTGGCCTTCCATTTGTAGATGAACTCGGCGGGTGTCATGGTCCGCGAACTGGCACATGGCGTTCGTGCGAGTTCGCAGTGGAGAAAATACTCCCCCTCCTCTTGCGGGAGGGGGTTGGGGGGAGGGGTTTCGCGCAATATCCGTGCAACTTTACCCCTCCCCCCAGCCCCCTCCCACAAGGGGAGGGGGAGTATTTTCTCCGTAGGCGACGCCCGGTCGATTCGCGTTCCGCCCGAGCGGACGCATCGCCGCCTCAGGCTGCCTTGTGCCGTTCCCGCAGGAACTGGAAGAACTCCACCCCTTCGCGCAGGCGCCGCTTCATCATCTGCGGGCTGCGCACCATCTCGCCGACGATGGAGGCGATTTTCGGGGCGCGGAAGTAGAACCGCTTGTAGAACGTCTCCACGTTGTCGAAGATTTCGGTGTGCGACAGATGCGGATAGTGCAGCGGCGCGATCTGCACGCCGTGGTCGTCGATCAGTTCGGCGTGTTCGGCGTCCAGCCAGCCGTTTTCCACCGCCTGATTGTATAGGAACGTGCCCGGATAGGGCGCGGCCAGAGACACCTGGATCGTGTGCGGGTTGATCTCGGTGGCGAAGCGGATGGTTTCCTCGATGGTTTCCTTCGTTTCCCCGGGCAGGCCCAGGATGAAGGTGCCGTGGATCTTGATCCCCAGTTCATGGCAGTCCTGGGTGAACTTCTTCGCGACCTCGATCCGCATGCCCTTCTTGATGTTGTGCAGGATCTGCTGGTTGCCGCTTTCGTAACCCACCAGAAGCAGCCGCAAGCCGTTGTCCTTCAACACTTTCAACGTCTCACGCGGGACATTGGCCTTGGCGTTGCAGGACCACGTCACCCCCATCTTGCCGAGTTCGCGGGCGATCGCCTCGGCGCGCGGCAGGTTGTCGGTGAAAGTGTCGTCGTCGAAGAACAGCTCCCGCATTTGCGGATAGTAGGACTTGAGCAGCCGCACTTCTTCCGCCACGTGCCCGGGGGAGCGGACCCGATAGCGATGCCCGCCCACGGTCTGCGGCCACAGGCAGAAGGTGCAGCGCGATTTGCAGCCGCGGCCGGTGTAGAGCGATACGTAGGGGTGCAGCAGATAGCCGATGAAATAGTCCTCGATCCGCAGGTCGCGCTTGTAGACCTCGGTCACGAAGGGCAACTGGTCCATGTCTTCCAGGATCGCGCGATCCTTGTTGTGCACGAGCACGCCGGACCCGTTGCGATAGGAAATGCCATCGACCGCCGACCAATCCCGGCCGTCGGCGATTTCCTTGATCGTGAAGTCGAACTCGTTGCGGGCGACGAAATCGATGGCGCCGCCCTGCTCCAGGCTTTCCGTCGGCTGCACGGCGACCTTGGCGCCGACGAAGCCGATTTTCAGGGCTGGGTTGGCGGCCTTCATCGCCTCCGCCACCTTCGCATCGGACGGGAAGGACGGGGTCGAGGTGTGGATCACGCACAGATCGTAATCGCGCGCCTGGCGGGTCACCGCTTCCAGGCCCAGGCGGGCCGGCGGGGCGTCGATCAGCTTGCTGCCCGGGACCAGGGCGGCGGGCTGGGCGAGCCAGGTGGGGAACCAGAACGATTTGATCTCCCGCTTCGCCTGATAGCGGGAGCCGGCGCCACCGTCGAAGCCGTCGAAAGAGGGCGGCTGCAGGAACAAGGTCTTCATCATCGCGGGTTCAGTTCCTCGGCGGACCGCGGCGCGGTCGGATGGTCATAGGCGGACTGGAAACGAAGATCGGGGTGGATTGTCGGCATGTAACCCCCTGCCGAACCTGTCCACAGTGGCTTCAGCATGGATACCCGCCATAGGGTACGATACCGCGCTTCCGAAACCGGACAAGCCAGAGTGGGCGGCGTAATGCAAGCCCATTCGACATGAAGTCCCCGTGCGGTTCGCGTCGATGTCACCTCGGGCTGATGATTTCCTGGCGTGGTCCGGTGGCGATCCCCTCGCGGGAGATCCCCTCGCGGGCGATCAACGCCGATCGGCGTTGCCGTCCAGCCGGACCAGGCGCGTACCGAGTTCGATCGAATCGATGGTCTCATCCCAGAATTCAAGCAGCGCGGCCTGATTGGCGGTAAACCATCGCGACACGGCGTCGAAATCTTCCCCGGATAGGTCGCCCGCGACCAGCCGAGGGTGCGGACGAATGGCGACGACGGCGGTGTTGGTGATGTCCATCTTGCCTGGTGTCAGTGACACGTTGATCCGCGCGTCATGGCGGGCGCCGCCGAGCGGGGTGACCCACACGGTCATCGGGAGCCCGGTGGTGCGGGGGAACAGATTGGCCATCTCGAACAGCGAATCCGCCAGATCACCGGTGAACGTGGCGTCCTGCCGCTGCGTATGGGCAATGGTCATGAATACCTAGGCTCGATTCTGATAAAGGAAGCGGCTCTGTCGGACCGCCGGATTACCGCGCCCCGTCGTGGCGGGATTGATCAAGGTGCGGTGGTATCGCGGCCGCTCGAACCATCACGGGCATTACTTCAGCTCGGTCGTCCCGGCGTATCGGCATGCATGCCATGGCCGCGCCAGTCCACTGCTGTTCCGGCATGGCTGGCGACAAATACCACGACCGACATCAGGTCGCGCAGCGGCAAAAGCCAGACCGGACAGCGAAATGCAAGCGTGCCGAGTTCCGAGGACAAGGCTTTGTCGATTCCATGCGCCGCGACGGCGCGCGAAACCCAGGACAGCATGAACACCATCCAGGCCCAAACGGCGCCGCTGGACAGAATCAGGGCCAATCCCGCCCAGAACAACCCATATTGCAGGACCGAGGCGGCGAATCCCGCCGGCTCCAACGCCCGGATCGTCCGTGCCCAGCGCAATTCGTGGCGGAACAACGCCCGCAAGGTTGCTTCCGGCACCGTCGTCGCCGGCACCGTATCAGCCAATGCAACGCCGAACCCGGCTCCGCGGACAAGCTGGCCCAGCACATTGTCGTCGGCCAGATGCCCGACAAGCGCCTCGACCCCCCCGATTCGCGCCAGCATTTGCCGATCCAGACACATCGTCGCCCCCAGGCAGTCCCTCCGACCCAGTCGGCGCGCCAATAATGCGCTCGGCAGGAAGCCATGCGTGATCTGCGTGGCGCCAAGCAAAGCCGGAAGGCGGCGATGCGCCGGGAGGCCGGCATAAAGCGTGGTCACCAGCCCGGTTCCCGGTTCCGCCCGTGCCGCCATCAGCCGGCTTAGATAGTCCGGCCGCACATGCAGGTCCGAATCGGCGATCACCAGCACGTCGTGACGGGCACGGGGCAGCATGTTCATCAGGTTGCCAACCTTGCGGTTCGGCCCGTGCAAGGTGGGATCGACGACCAGCACCAGGTCCCGATCAGGGAACCGCGCCCGCAGCCGATCGACCACCGCAATCGCCGGATCGTTGTGCCGCTGCACGCCGAACACGACCTGCCAGTCCGGGTAATCCTGCTCGCAGATGCTGGCGAGCGCCTGTTCCAACAGCGGCTCGTCTCCATACAGCGGCTTCAGAACGGTGATGGGCGGCAGGGTGGCGGCGGAATCGGTCCGTCGGCTGGCGAACCGCATGACCAGCAGCGATCCGGCCAATGCCTGCGCCAGGCCGGCGATCGCGGCGCCGGCCGTCAGGACGATCAGACCATCAAGGAGGGAAACATCCATCGGTGCAGGGTCGCCGACTTGCTTACGCCGCTACCCGGGTGATCGTGCCACATCCAGACATCGCAATCTCATGGGTGTTACCCATCGTCGCGACGCGGAATACCGTCTCGCCCCCGCGGGTTTTCGGGATGTGCGAGCCAAACCGGCCGAACCAATGATCCCGCGGCATAGGTTCAGCGTGATGGCCGGACCTGATCCGCCAACCCATCCGCCGGCGTCGCGGCAATGGTTTCCCGGTCAGGTTCGGCAGAAACGAGGCGCCACGGGCCGGTGCGTCGGCAATTGCTTCGGTCGGTCGGTATGAACGCCCCAGCCTCACGACCTCATGACCTCACGACCCCAGAGTCCCGCCCGACAGGTCCGCGGTCTTGCGCTTCAGGCTGTCCAGCAGCGCCGTGGTATCCCCCTTGCCAAGCAGAGCGCGGAAATCGGACCGCTGCACAGCCACCCGGCTGATGGTGCCGTCCAGCAACACATCTACAATCCGCCAGTTGCCACCCGTTCGGCGCATCAGATAATCCAGCCGCACCACGGTTCCGGAGGACGGCACGATCCGGCTTTGCGCGACCTGGTCCTCCCCAATCGACCTTGTATCGGGCAGCACTTCCAGCTTCTCGCCGCCGAATTTATCGAAATTGGCCACATAGGTCGCGACGGTGAAGCGGCGGAATGCGTCCGCCAAGGCCGCCCTGGCGGCCGTGTCCATGGACGCCCAGCGCAGCCCCACCGAAACGCGCAGAATGGTTTCCAGGTCGAAGACCTGATCGACCACTGGGGCCAGGAGGTCGAAGCGTTGGCGGAAGGGCGTCGCCTTTCCCGCCTTCATCACGGCTTCCAGGCCCTTGTACAGCGCGACGATCGGCGCCCGGATGGCGGTCCCATCTTCGGCCCAAGCCGGGATAGCCGAACCGGCACCGGCCGCCGCCAGCGCCAGAAGGCCGCGTCGGGTCAATCGGATCATCGCACCGTCAGGATCTGCTTCACCGGGGCTGGGGCCGCGGCCTCTATCCCGATGGCCGCCAGCGCGGTCGCCACGATGTCCTTGGCTGTCAGGCCGGCCTGGGCGAGCTGTTTGGCCTGCGATTCGTGGTCGATGTAAATGTCGGGCATGACCATCGGCCGCACCTTCAGGCCGCGATCCAGCAGGCCCTTGATGGCCAGATGGTGCAGCACGGCGGAACTGAAGCCGCCGATCGAGCCTTCTTCGATGATGATCAACACCTCGTGATGGCGTGCAAGCTGTTCGATCATCGCCGTATCCAGCGGCTTGGCGAAGCGTCCATCGGCCACCGTTGCGGGCAGACCCCGCGCGGCAAGCTCGTCGGCCGCCTTCATGGCATCCGCCAGCCGCGGTCCCAGCGACAGGATGGCGATGCTGTTGCCTTCCCGCATGATCCTGCCCTTGCCAAGGCTCAGAACCTCGCCGCGGGTGGGCAGGGCAACGCCGACACCCTCGCCCCTGGGATAGCGGAACGCGCTGGGCCGATCATCAATGGCGACGGCGGTCGCGACCGCGTGCATCAACTCCGCCTCATCGGACGGCGCCATGATCACCATGCCGGGCAGGCAGCCCAGATAGGCCAGGTCGAACGTGCCGGAATGGGTCGCCCCGTCGGCGCCCACCGGCCCCGCGCGGTCCATGGCAAAGCGCACCGGCAGCGATTGAATCGACACATCATGCACGATCTGGTCGTAGCCGCGTTGCAGGAAGGTCGAGTAGATGGCGCAGAACGGCTTCATCCCTTCGGTCGCCAGGCCGGCGGCGAAGGTGACCGCGTGCTGTTCGGCGATACCGACATCGAAGCTGCGGTCGGGGAAACGCTTGGCGAAGCGGTCCACGCCGGTGCCGGATGGCATGGCGGCGGTGATTACCACGATGGACGGATCGACCTCGGCCTCCGCGATCAGCGCGTCGGCGAACACCTTGGTATAGCCGGGAGGACCCGGGGGCGCCTTTGCCTGCTCCCCCGTGATGACGTTGAATTTCGACACGGCGTGGGACTTGTCGGCGGCTTCCTCGGCCGGCGCGTAGCCTTTGCCCTTCTGGGTGATGACATGCACCAGGATCGGGCCGGTCTCGTCGGCCTCCCGCACATTGCGCAGCACCGGCAGCAGATGGTCCAGGTTGTGACCGTCGATCGGGCCAACGTAATAAAAGCCCAACTCCTCGAACAAGGTGCCGCCGGTCAGGATGCCGCGGGCATATTCCTCAGCCCGCCGAGCCGTGCGCTCGATGCCCTTGGGGAAGCGCTTGGCCATGCGGGCGCCGAGTTCGCGCAGGCTCAGGAAACTGCGTGACGACATCAGGCGCGACAGATAGGCGCTCATCGCCCCGACCGGCGGCGCGATCGACATGTCGTTGTCGTTCAGGATGACCACAAGGCGGGAGTGCAGGGAGCCCGCGTTGTTCATCGCCTCATAGGCCATGCCGGCGCTCATGGCGCCATCGCCGATCACGGCGATCACGTTGCGGTCGTCTCGTTGCAAGCCCTGGCTGGCCCGTTCCGCTTCGCTGGCGGCCACATAGCGGGCATTTTTCAGATCGCGCGCCACCGCCATGCCCAGCCCGGCGGAAATCGACGTCGAGGAATGCGCCGCGCCGAACGGGTCGTACTCGCTCTCCGATCGTTTGGTGAAGCCGGACAGGCCGCCCCCCTGGCGCAGGGTGCGGATGCGGTCGCGCCGCCCGGTCAGAATCTTGTGCGGATAGGCCTGATGCCCGACATCCCATAACAGTCGATCGCGCGGGGTGTCGAAAATGGCATGGATCGCGACGGTCAGTTCCACGACGCCCAGGGACGCGCCCAGATGCCCGCCGGTCACCGATACCGCATCCACCGTTTCCGCCCGCAATTCGTCCGCGAGCTGGCGCAGTTGGTCGACGTTGAAATTCCGCATGTCGGCCGGGATTCGCACGCGGTCCAGAAGCGGGGTCTCGTGTTTACTCATGTGCCTCGTTCTCCCCACTCAACTCCGCCGCCGTACGACAAATTCGGCCAGGGCCTGAAGATTTGCCGCCCTGGGGCCGAAACCGTCCAGATGTCCCGCCGCCTGACGCGCCAGCATGTCCGCATGCGCCCGCGCCATATCAAGGCCCAGGACGGCAACCATGGTAGCCTTGCCGGCGGCGGCGTCCTTGCCGCCGGTCTTGCCGAGTTCTTCCGTGCTGCCCTCGACATCCAGCACATCGTCGGCAATCTGGAACGCCGCCCCCAGATCCCGCCCATACGCCGCCAGCAAATGGCGTTGCTGCGACGACGCTCTTCCCAGGATGGCCCCGGATTCGGCGCTGAACTGGATCAACCGGCCGGTCTTCAGGGCTTGCAGCCGAGTGACCATCGGCCCGTCCAGGGTGTTGCCCTCGGCCAGCATGTCGATCATCTGACCACCGGCCATGCCATGGCCTCCGACCGCGGCACCCAGGGCCATCACCAGTTCGCACCGCGCCTGCGGGTCCGAATGCGTGTCCGGTTCGGCCAGGACCTCAAACGCGCGGGCCTGCAAGGCGTCGCCGGCCAGAATGGCGGTCGCCTCATCGAAGGCCTTGTGCGTGCTGGGCTTGCCGCGTCGCAAATCGTCATCGTCCATCGCCGGAAGGTCGTCATGCACAAGCGAATACGCATGCAACATCTCAATGGATGCCGCGACCCGGGCGGAACACGTCTCCGAGACCGAAAAAAGCGCGGCGGTTTCCATGGCCAGGAAGGCCCGCAGGCGTTTTCCACCACCCAACGCGGCGTATCGCATGGCGTCGATCAGACGTCCTTCGGCGCCTTCCGTCGGGGGGAGAAGCGCGTCGAGCGCGGCCTCCACAACAGTGGCGACCCGTGCCATCGCCGCCGGCAGTTCTTCGCGTTCCCCGAAACCGTCCGCTGTCACACTAAGCCCCGTTCCTATCGTCTCGCACGCCTGGACCGTGGTCCGGGCAAACCGCATCCTGGTGGTCCGATCGCGACATCCGGGGTTCTACCCGTCGCGGGCATCGAAGCCCTGTCCTGTCGGCACGCGACCCCGCCCATGACCCCCGTTTATGACCCCGGTCACCTGACCCTGAAGCCTGCATCCCGTGGGACCGGTATGGAAGAGGTCCGTTACAGGACACTGCGTCGAAGCCCGTTCCGTTCATTCGCATGCCGCCGCACCGGCCGTCATCCGGCGCCACCACCCAGTGCCACCACCCTGCGCCATCAAAGGTCAATCTCAACGCCGTTAGCATGCCAGGCTCCGTTGCGCAGGGGCTTCCCGGTCACTCTCGCATCGTGTGTTGCGCGATTGCCACATAGCAGCGAATCGCCTTCCGGCGTTGCGGCCGGTCGTGCAACCTGTCATATCCTGACCGCTCCGGTCCAGTATCCCAAACCACCCATCCTTCGGTCCCTTGCCCGCCATGGAGAGCAGCC
This sequence comes from Asaia bogorensis, assembly GCA_945871455.1. Classification (GTDB taxonomy): domain Bacteria; phylum Pseudomonadota; class Alphaproteobacteria; order Acetobacterales; family Acetobacteraceae; genus Rhodopila. Next base: position 2,989 of record CAMBXJ010000083.1, on the reverse strand, counting down.
GCATGATTCGTGTCGTCCTCGCCCAGCCCCGCGGGTTCTGCGCCGGCGTGGAGCGAGCCATTGAGATCGTCGAGCGTGCCCTGAAAAAATACGGCCCGCCGATCTATGTGCGTCATGAAATCGTGCACAACCGCCATGTCGTGGAGAACCTGCGCCAGCGCGGCGCGGTCTTCGTCGACGAACTGAGCGAAATCCCGCCCGGCGCGATGACCATCTTTTCAGCGCATGGCGTCGCCAAACGGGTGGAGGAAGCCGCCGCCGAACGCGGCCTTCCGGTGATCGACGCCACCTGTCCTTTGGTCGCCAAGGTCCATAACGAAGGCCGCCGTTACGCGCGTCAGGGCCGGGAAATCGTGCTCGTCGGTCATGCCGGCCATGCGGAGGTCGAAGGCACGATCGGGCAGGTGCCGGCCAAGGTGCATCTGGTGCAGACCGTCGCCGATGTCGCGATGCTGGACGTCACCGACCCCGACAAGCTGGCCTACATCACCCAGACCACCCTGTCGGTGGACGATACGCGCCATATCATCGCCGCGCTGCAATCGCGCTTCCCCTCCATTGTCGGACCGGACGTGCGCGATATCTGTTATGCGACCCAGAACCGCCAGCACGCCGTGCGGGAACTGGCCGCCGCGGTGGATCTGATCCTGGTGGTGGGTTCTCGCAATTCGTCCAACTCCAACCGTCTGCGTGAAATCGGGGAAGAACTGGGCAAGCCCGCCTATCTGATCGACGACGCCGGCGCCTTGCAGGCGGACTGGTTCGACGGGATCGCCAGCGTCGGCGTCACCGCCGGCGCATCGGCCCCGGAAACCCTGGTGCAGGGCGTGCTGGATGGGCTGCGCCAGTTCGGTGAAATTGAGGTTTCCACCCTGGATGGGGTGGCCGAGGACGTGCGGTTCCGCTTCCCCGCGGAACTCGCGGACGCTTAAGGGAACCTTGCAACCATGACCGTGCCGTTGAACCAGGTCCTCCGCGTCGGAGCCTACGTCGTCAAACAACACCTGCTCGGCCGCAAGCGCTACCCGCTGGTGCTGATGCTGGAGCCGCTGTTTCGTTGCAACCTGGCCTGCGCCGGCTGCGGCAAGATCGACTATCCGGCGGAGATCCTGAACCAGCGCCTGTCCGTGGCTGAGTGCATGGAGGCAATCGACGAATGCGGCGCCCCCGTGGTGGTGATCGCCGGCGGAGAGCCTCTGCTGCACCGGGAGATCGACCAGATCGTCCAGGGCGCCATCGCGCGGAAGAAGTTCGTGATCGTGTGCACGAACGCCCTGCTGCTCGAAAAGAAGATGGATTTGTTCAAGCCGAACAAATGGTTTTCCTGGTCGGTGCATCTGGATGGCGGGCGGGAGGAGCATGACATCTCCGTCTGCCAGACCGGGGTGTATGACCGCGCGGTGGCGGCGATTGCCGAGTCCAAGCGTCGCGGATTTCGCACGATCATCAACGCGACCCTGTTCAACAACTCCCAGCCGGAGAAGGTGGCGACGTTCTTCGACGACGTGATGGCGATGGGGGTGGACGGGATCTCCGTGTCTCCCGGCTACGCATACGAACGCGCTCCGGACCAGCAGCATTTCCTGAACCGGGCCAAGACCAAGGAATTGTTCCGCGGCATTTTCAGGCGTCAGGGCAAGGGCGCCTGGAAGGGCAAGTGGTCCTTCAACCAGTCGTCGATGTTCCTGGACTTCCTGGCCGGTAACCAGACCTTCCATTGCACGCCGTGGGGCAATCCGTGCCGCACCTATTTCGGCTGGCAGCGTCCCTGCTACCTGCTGGGGGAGGGCTACGCGAAGTCGTTCAAGGAGCTGATGGAAACCACGGATTGGGACGCCTACGGCACCGGCAACTACGAGAAATGCGCCGATTGCATGGTCCACTCAGGGTATGAGGCAAGCGCCGTCGCCGAAACCGTCCGCAAGCCCTGGAAAGCCGCGGCCCAGGTGCTGCGTGGTATCCGCACCGAGGGTCCGACCACCCCGGATATCCCCCTGGACAAGCAGCGCCCGGCGGAATTCGTCTACAGCCAGCATGTCGAGAAGGCGTTGGTCCGGATCAAGGCGAAGAAGGCACCGGTCGAGGACATGGCCGACGCAGGGGATTGATCTGCGGCCGGCGTTGGCTTCGGGTGGAGCTGCCTTCGGTGGCGTGATCGGTCTGCTCTGACGATTCCGTCATAGGGCCGCCATGCGTGCAGCGGACCCTGGAGCCGCTGGCGTGGTTCCGCCTTCGAATCCCCGCCGAAACCTTGACCTCCGCCACCCACCATGACAATCCGAAGGGAGACGGCCGCGTGCGGCCCACTCAGAACGCGCCGCATGGCGGGAGGAACCAAACCATGACCGACAGCCTGTTCTCGGGCCTCAAAGTCGTCGATTGCGCAAGCTGGATCGCCGGACCGGCGGCGGCCACCATGCTGTCCGACTTTGGCGCCGATGTGATCAAGATCGAGCCCCCCGACGTGGGCGATCCCTGGCGCAGCCGCGGCCCGGTGCCGGGCAAGGACCTCGACTATTACTGGCAGCTTACCTCGCGCAACAAGCGCAGCCTGGCGATCGACCTGAAGCACCCGGACGGCATCGGCGCGTTGCACCGGCTGATTGCCTCGGCCGATGTGTTCGTGACCAACTTCCCGCTCCCGGTGCGCGACCGTCTGAAACTGTCGGCCGAGTATCTCACCGCGCTGAACCCCCGCCTGATCTACGCATCTTTCACCGCCTATGGGGAAGAAGGCGAGGAGGCCGCGAAAACCGGGTTCGACTCGACCGCCTATTGGGCGCGGACCGGGTTGATGGACCAGGTGCGCGCCGAACCGACGACGCCCCCGGCGCGGTCCATGCCCGGCATGGGCGATCATCCCAGCGCAACGGGCATGTATGCCGCGATCGTCACCGCGCTGTATCGGCGGGAAAAGACCGGCAAGGGCGGGGTCGTGAAGTCGTCGCTGCTGCAGAACGGTCTCTGGGCCAATGCCTGCGCCGTCCAG
>CAMBXJ010000082.1 GCA_945871455.1 Asaia bogorensis | reverse complement strand
CGCACATCGTGGCAGAAATACTTGCCGCCGAATTGGGCGCCGATGCCGGTCATCTGGCTCAGCTTGTGAATCTCTTTTTCCAACTCCAGGTCGCGGAAGGCCTGGCCGAATTTATTGCCCTTGGTCGGCAGGGTATTGAGATAGCCGGTGCTGGCGAGCTTGACGGTCTTGAGCGTCATCTCGGCCGAGGTGCCGCCGATCACGATCGCCAGGTGATAGGGCGGGCAGGCGGCGGTGCCCAGCGTCTTGATCTTCTCGCCGACGAATTTCAGTAGCGATGCCGGATTGAGCAGCGCCTTGGTCTCTTGATAGAGGTAGCTCTTATTGGCCGAGCCGCCGCCCTTGGCGATGAACAGGAATTCGTAGTTCTCGCCGGGGGTGGCGTAGATGTCGAATTGCGCCGGCAGATTGGTGCCGGTATTGACCTCGTCATACATGGTCAGCGGCGCCATCTGGGAATAGCGCAGATTGCATTCGGCATAGGTACGCTGGATGCCCTCGGCCAGGGCGGCTTCGTCGTTGAAACCGGTCCAGACCCGCTGGCCCTTCTTGGCCATAACGATGGCGGTGCCGGTGTCCTGGCACATGGGCAGCACGCCGCCGGCCGCGATATTGGCGTTCTTCAGCAAATCCAGAGCCACGAACCGGTCGTTGCCGCTGGCTTCCGGGTCATCCAGGATGGCGCGCAACTGCGCCAGGTGGCCCGGCCGCAGCAGGTGCGACACGTCATGGAAGGCGCGGACGGCCAGTTCGCTCAGCGCTTCGGGCGCGATCCGCAGCACCGTCTGTCCGTCGCAGGTGACGGTGCGAACGCCCTGGATGTCCAACTTCTTCCAGGGCGTGTTGTCCGGCCCCAGCGGAAACATCGGCGAATACAGAAACCCCTTGGGGCGCTGCACGGGGGGGACGACCGGAGCGTTCATCAGCATGTTCCTTCAAATCGGCCCGCAACCTGGTGGCCGACGGTTTCAGGTACCATTCGGTTCAAGGGCGGGGCGGAGTGCGGCGGCGAAACGCGTCCAGGCTGACGACCTGGGGCGGTTCGGCCGGCTTCTCGTCCTCGGCTGGCGCGGGCTGTTCCACCGCGGCCGGGACCAGAGCGGTAACGGCCGCCGCCGCCACCACCGGCATCACCGGGTTGAACCGCAACCCGAAGCGCACATGCGGGTCGGCAAAGCCGATCAGCGCGTCCAACGGCACGATCAAAGTGGAAGGCACCCCCCCGAACGACAGCCCGACACTGATCGCGTCCGGCTCCTGCACCATCTTCAGGTCCCAGAACTGGTGCTGGAGCACGATGGTCATCTCGCTGGGATATTGCTCCCGCAGACGCGTCGGGATCATCACACCCGGATGGTCCGTGCGGAACGTCAGATAGAAATGGCGCCCACCTGGCATACCTTGCAGCGAGGCATGTTCGATCGCCCGCGCCACAACCTGGCGTAGAGCGGTGTCGGTCCAGGTTTCGTAGGGCAACAGGCTGTCCGGCCGCTGCTCCCGGTCGTCTTCCATCCAGCATCCCCGTCAATAATCAACCACCCATAGCGCGCGCCGCGACTGCCGCAAAGTCATGGGTTTGTAATTCCAGGGATTGCCCAAGGGATTGCCCAAGGGATTGCCCAGGGGATTGCCCAGGGGATTGCCAAAGGGGATTGCCAAAGGGACTGGCCAGGGATTGACGAGCGTTGGGCCGGTCTGGCCGCTTTGACAGACCGCACGCAAGGCCGAATGCTGGCCGGAACATGACCGAGTCGCCGAAACCTTCTCCCGCACAATCGTCGTGGCAGCGCAGCCTGTGGGTCATGGTGGCGGTGCAGTTCGTGATGAGCGTCTCTTTCAGCATCGTCGCGCCGATCATGCCGCTATTCCTGCCCGATCTCGGCGTTCAATCGGAATCCGCCGTGAACATGTGGGCGGGCGTGCTGGCATCCGCAACCTCCTTCGTGGCCATGTTCACGGCCCCGATCTGGGGCGGCATGGCGGACCGTTACGGGCGCAAGCTGATGGTGCTGCGTTCCACGATCGGAATAGCAATCTTCACGTTTCTGATGGGCATCGCGCAGGGCCCCTGGCAGATGCTGGGCCTAAGGGCCGGTATGGGGGCGGTGGCGGGATTCAGTTCCGCCTCCACCGTCATGGTCGCGTCCCAGGTGCCGGAACATCGCCTGGGCTACGCCATGGGTTGGATGAGCACGGGGCAATTGGTCGGCTCCCTGGTCGGGCCGGTGATTGGCGGCGGGCTGGCGGACCTGACCGGCAGCTATCGGTTTCCGTTCTTCTTCGGCGGGGTGATGTCGTTCGGCGCCTTTCTGGTCACCCTGGTGATGGTGCGGGAGCACTTTACGCCACCAGAGAAGTCCAAGCGCGCGACCTCGGTGCGGGCGGCGATCGGGGTGATCCGGGTCACGAAGGGAATGCCTGCGCTGATCCTGGTCATCCTGATGTGCCAGTTTGCCACCCAGGCCGTGCTTCCGGTGGTCACCTTGCATGTGCAGGACATGCTGGGGCCGCGACCGGATCTGGCGACCTTGGGTGGATTGGCATTTTCGGTCACCGGCCTGGCGGGGGTGCTGGCGGTGCCCTTCCTGGGCAAGCGGAGCGACGCGATCGGCTACCGCAGCACCTTGTTGATCTGCCTGGCGGGCGCGGCCCTGTTCACCTTGCCGCAAGCCTTGCCGCTTGGTTACGCGGCTTTCGTGGTCGAGCGCTTTGGATTGGGACTATTTGTGGGCGGGGTGCTGCCGGCGGCGAACGCGCTGGTCGCGCGGCTGACCAACCCGGAGCAACGCGGCATGACCTATGGCGTGATCGCCTCGGCGTATTTCCTGGGCAACACGTTGGGGCCGCTGACCGGCGGCGCCGTGGCGGCGACCGTGGGGATCAACTGGGTGTTCGCGGTGACGGCGGCGATCCTGCTGATGAACCTGATCTGGGTCTGGGCCACCGTGCCCGAACCCAGGCGATCGGCAGAGGCGGCGACGTAGGTCGTCTGCTGTTTCGATCGCGACATACGGGATCCACGTCAGCGCATGGATCGGAACCCTGGCCTCTGATACCAGCCGGCGGAGAGATTGACCTCCGGTCAGCACCTCCCCGTCATGCCGGCGCAGGCCAGCATCCACGCCTTTCCCAGGCTGCAACTACGGAAGACGTGGATGGCGGCCCTGCGGCCGCCATGACGGCGTTGCTGTGCCGATGGGTCGTTGTTTCCGCCAGTCGGTATCAGGCATCCGGATAGGGGCCACGCCCGCTATCCAGGTCCCCTACCGCTCAATGCCCGGCGTGACTGCCGGAGAAATCCGGAGATGCCAGACCGGATTTTTCCAGTTGCGCGACCAGTGCCGCCTTCAACCGCTCCAGCCCAGCCTCCGTACCGGCCTCGGCCCGGGCAACCAGCACCGCCTGGGTGTTGGACGCCCGCAGCAGCCACCACCCGTCATCGGTCAGCACGCGCACGCCATCGGTCTCCGACACCGTCGCGCCTTCCGTGCGCAAGCGGGCGGCGACTTCCTCGATCACGGTGAATTTGCGGGTGTCGTCGCAATCGAAGCGCACTTCCGGGGTGTTGATCACCTGCGGCAGCGCCTTGCGGACGTCGGACAGTTTGCCGTCCATCCGCGCAACGATGCCCAGAGTCCTTATCCCGGCGTAGAGCGCATCGTCGAACCCATACCAGCGATCGGCAAAGAAGATATGCCCCGACATCTCCCCGGCCAGCGGAGAGCCGGTCTCGGCCATTTTCGCCTTGATCAGCGAATGGCCGGTCTTCCACATCAGTGGATTGCCGCCAGCGCGCCCGATCTCATCGAACAGCACCTGGCTGGCTTTGACATCGGCGATGATCGTGGCGCCGGGACGGGTTTTCAGGACGTCGCGCGCCAGTATGACCATCAACTGGTCACCGAACATGATCACGCCGGTATCGTCGACCAGACCAATCCGGTCGGCGTCCCCATCGAAGGCGATGCCGATATCGGCGCCACGGGCCGCGACTTCCGCGATCAACTGCACCAGATTGGCGGGCACCGTCGGGTCTGGGTGATGCGCCGGGAAGGTGCCGTCGATGGTGCCGTTCAGCACGGTATGTTCGCCGGGCAAGCCCGCCACCAGCTTGGTCAGCACGTCGCCGGCCGATCCGTTGCCGTTGTCCCAAACGACTTTCAGCTTGCGGTCGCCGCCGTCCCAGTCGGTCAGCAGACGCGCGATATAGTCATCCGCGATATCCATGGTCTTCTCGGCGGCGGTGGTTTCCGCGACCACATCCCCGGCGGCGGCCTGAGCGCCCAACGCCTTGATCTGCTCCCCGAAGAACGGCTTGCGGCCGAGCATCATCTTGAAGCCGTTGTAGTTGGGGGGATTGTGGGATCCGGTGACCATGATGGCGCCGTCGGCCGCCAACTTGGTGGCGGCGTAATACAGCATCGGGGTCGGGCCTCGGCCGATGCGGGTGACGGTCATTCCGCTGTCGGTCAGGCCCTTGACCAGGGCCTGCTCCATGCCGGGGCTGGATAGCCTGCCATCGTAGCCCACCGCGACCGATGTGCCACCCGACCGCGCGACGATGGTTCCGAAGCAGCGCCCGATCGCATGGGCATCCGCCTCCGACAGGGTTTCGCCGACGATGCCGCGGATGTCGTATTCGCGCAGCACGGTGGGATGGAAGCGATGGGAGAATGGCATCGGGTCGGTCGCTCTTTCAGCTATAGGTCTTCAGGAAGGCACGGACGGCATCCGCCAGTTCTGGCCGTTTGAGCGCGAAGGCAATCTGCGCCTCCAGATAGCCGATCTTGTCGCCACAATCGAAACGTCGTCCTTCGTAACGCAAGCCGTGGAACGGCTGGTGGCCGATCAGCTTCGCCATGCCGTCGGTCAATTGCACCTCATTGCCGGCGCCGCGTTCCATCTTGGCCAGATGGCCGATGACTTCGGGCAGCAGCACGTAGCGGCCGATGATCGACAGGTTGGATGGGGCATCCTTGGGCGCGGGCTTTTCGACCAGGCCCTTTACCTCCACCAGTTTGCCATCGTCCTTGCCCGTCGCCAGAATCCCATACCGGTTGGTGTGTTCCCGCGGCACTTCGGTGACCGCGACAACGTTGCCGCCGGTTTCCATGTAGGCATCGGCGAGCTGGCGCAGGCAGGGGGTATCCGACAGCACCAGATCGTCCGGCAACAGGATCGCGAACGGGTCGTCGCCGATGAAAGCGCGTGCGCACCAGATGGCATGGCCAAGCCCGAGCGGGACCTGTTGGCGCACGGTGACGATCGAACCCGGCTCGGTCTGGGTGCCTTTCAGGGCATCCAGGGCATCGGTCTTGTTCCGCTCGCGGAGCGTGGCTTCCAGTTCGTAGGCAACGTCGAAATGCTCGACCAGCGCGGTCTTGCCACGGCCGGTGACCATGCAGAACTGCTCGATTCCGGCGGCTCGCGCTTCTTCAATAGCGTATTGGATCAAAGGCTTGTCGACAACCGGCAACATTTCCTTGGCGGTTGCCTTGGTCGCGGGCAGGAAGCGCGTGCCCAATCCGGCAACGGGAAGTACGGCCTTGCGTAGCGGCTTTCTCACGGTTGTCTGACTCCACTATTCGACATACGCAATCACCACGGGGCATGGGCCAAATTGTGGCAAACGGGCAGGCCTTGCGAAACTGATGTCGAGGCGCCGCCGTATCAAGCGCGCCGGCTGCCCAAAAGCACATCCCGGGCCTGATTGATCCGCGCCGCCAGCCAGTCCGATCCCCCGGTATCCGGATGCGCACCGCGCATCAGCCGGCGATGCGCGTCGCGGATATCGGCCTCCGACGCGCCGGGACGCAGACCCAGGACGTCATAGGCTTCCTCCCGGGTCATCGCGCCTTCGGACCGGTTCGGCCGCTGGCTTCCCAGGTTGATCCCGCCCCCCTTGGCCGCCTGCCATTTCTGCCAGAGCAAGGGGCCGAACAGCAGCAGGCCAGTGATGGCCATGCCGCCGCGCCCGGTCAGGACCATAAGCAAGGCCAGGCTGATTCCGCCCAGCGCGGCGATCCAGCCGAACAACGTCTTGATGTCGCTGACCGGCGCCCGCTCAAAGGCGCGCAGTCCCCACAGAAAGGCCAACAGGATCAATCCGCCCAGGACGAACCAGATGATCACAACAGATGGTTCCTTCTGCCTGCAAGAGAGACGTCATGGCATCCGGCGGCAGATGCCCGGTTGCGCCAGATGCGCATCAATCCTTGCCGACCGCGCGCCGACGGCGCCATCGCGGGACCGCCGGGATCAGCTATCGCCGGTGTGTCTTCCTCCGCCCCCGGATGGAAGTCGCGGCGCTTCGTGCGATCGTATCTCAATCCCGATGCCAATGGGGTATCACCATGGACCGAGCTTACTCCGAATAATGTCCCCCACCAGCATTCAATGCGGGCATCGGCGATGGTGGCGACGTCCACCCCGTCGCTTCAGCCCCGGCTCGGCCCGGCGCATCACCCGGTTTTAGCAAACGGCGTTCGCGTGCCGAACACATCGTCTCTTGCGGAAAACTTGCGCCACGGGCCTGTCTGCCGCAGATTGTCGGCAAGAAAATCCACCAGGAGAGTCCATCCATGGCAGACTTCGATCTCGTCATCCGCGGCGGCACCGTCGTCGACGGCACCGGTCGCGCCCCAATCGAAGCCGATGTCGGCATCCGCGGCAACCGTATCGAGCAGGTCGGCAGCATCGCCGGCCGCGGCACCGAGGAAATCAGCGCCAAAGGCAAGCTCGTCACCCCTGGTTTCGTCGACATCCACACCCATTACGACGCCCAGGCGGTGTGGGACAGCCACCTCGCCCCGTCGTCCTGGCACGGTGTGACAACCGCGATCATGGGCAATTGCGGCGTCGGCTTCGCCCCGTGCAAGCCGGCCGACCGCGAAAAGCTGATCGAACTGATGGAAGGGGTGGAAGACATCCCCGGCGCCGTCATGCATGAAGGCCTGAAGTGGGAGTGGGAGTCGTTCGGCGAGTATCTCGCCGCCCTTGAACGCCGCCCGCGTGACATCGATATCGGCGCCCTGCTGCCGCATGCCGCGGTGCGGGTTTTCGTGATGGGCGACCGGGCGATCGCTCTCGAAAACGCCAACCAGGGCGATATCGCCCAGATGCGGGAAATCGCTCGCGAGGCCATGCATGCCGGAGCATTTGGCTTCTCGACGTCGCGCAGCCTCAGCCACAAGACCTTGCGCGGCGAGGCGACGCCGACCTTGCGGGCCCAGGAAGACGAACTGACCGGCATCGCCATGGGCATGAAGGACGCCGGATCGGGCATGCTGGAGATGGTGTCCGAATGGGCACCGGACCACATGGCGGAATTCGGCATCCTGCGCCGCGTGATCGAGGCCTGCGGCCGGCCCGCCGTGTTCACTCTGACGCAACGCCATTCCCGCCCGGAGGTCTGGCGCGACCTGCTGGCCGGCGCGGATCAGGCCAACCGCGACGGGCTGTCCATCCGCCCGGTTGTGGCGCCCCGCGCGATCGGCGTCCTGCTGGGACTGACCGGCAGCCAGAACCCGTTTGCCGGCACCCCGACCTACAAGTCCATCGGGCACCTGCCGCTGGCGGAACGGGTGCAGCGCATGCGGGACCCGGAAATCCGCGCGAAGATCCTCAGCGAGGATCCGAAGGAAGGCAACACCTTCCCGCTGTTCCACCGCCTGTCGCACGACTACATGTACCGCTTCGGCAACCCGCCGAACTACATGCCGACGGCGGAGCAAAGCCTGTCCGCGATCGCTGCGCGCGAAGGCCGCACGCCCGAGGAAGTCGCCTACGACGTGCTGCTGGAAGATGACGGCAACGCCTTCATCTACGTCACGCTCAGCAACTACGCCTACCGCGACCTGTCAATGTCCGAGACGTTGCTATCGAACCGCAACACGATCATGGGGCTGGGCGATGGCGGCGCGCATGTCGCCTTCATCCTGGACGCTGGCTACCAGACCTGGCTGCTGACCCATTGGGGCCGAGATCGCAAGCGCTGGGATATCGCGGAACTGATCCGCCGCCTGACCTCCGACACTGCCCAGGCCGCCGGCCTGCACGACCGCGGCGTTCTGGCGGTCGGCAAGAAGGCCGACGTCAACATCATCGACTGGGAACGTCTGGGTTCCGAGAAACCCTATGTCGTCAACGACCTGCCAGCCGGCGGCAAACGTCTGATGCAGAAGGTGCACGGGTATGAGGCGACCATCGTTTCCGGCCGGGTCACCTTCCGGGAGGGTGAGGCCACCGGTACCCTGCCGGGCAAACTGATCAGGGGACCCCAGGCCACCCTCGCGGCCTGATGCAAGGTCGGCGCCGCGATCCGGGCAGTGCCCCTGACCTCGGCGCCGAAGCATCACTCCTTCCGATCCGCCTCGAACAACCCGGTCAACTCCTCCGCGGACTGGCGCGTGGTTTGGATCAGTTGCCCTTCGTCGCGATAGATGGCGTGGGTCGCGGCCAGATTTTCCTCGTCATGCCGTTGGAACAAGGTGACGGCGCGTGACGCCGCGTCAGCCTCGATCCCCAAAGCCGTCAGGCTGAGTTCGGCCATCCGCAGGCTGGAATGAAACGTGTCGCGTACCAGGCCATCGACGCCCCGGTCCATCAGCAGATGCACGTGGCGACGGTTTCGCGCGCGCGCGAGCACCTTCAGGTTGGGAAAATTGCGCCGAGCGGTTTCGACCGTTCGCAAGGTCGCTTCCATGTCGTCGAGCGCGACGACCAGCAGTTTCGCCTGTTCGGCGCCGGCCGCGCGCAACATGGCGGGGCGGGTCGGGTCCCCGAAATAGACCTTGTTGCCGAAGCGGCGGACCACCTCCACCTGGCCCGCATCGCGTTCCAGGGCCGTGAAGGCGATGCCGTGCATATAGAGCACGCGGCCAACGATCTGCCCGACCCGACCGAAGCCGCAGATGATCACCGGGGCCGCCTCGGCGTCGATCGTGTCGTATTGCGGAGGCTCGGATGGCCGCAGCCGCGGGATCAGCAGACGCTCCGACACGGCGAACAGAATTGGCGTCAAGATCATCGATGCCGCGATGACCAAGGTCGCCAGCGCCGCCTGCCCGGAGACCAAAGCGCCCGCGGCGACCGCGGCCCCCAACAGGACGAAGCTGAACTCGCTGCCCTGCGGTAGGGCAAGCGCAAATCGCAATGAATCCACCGTGTCACGCCCGGCGGTGCGCCCGATGCCAAACGCCACCGCGACTTTGGTCAGCATCAACGCCAGGGTCGCGCCGACCAATGTCATTGGCTGGGTCATGCCCAGGGCCAGGTCCGCCGACATGCCGACCGAGATGAAGAAAAAGCCGAGCAGCAAACCCTCGAACGGGGCGATGTCGGCTTCCAGTTCGTGGCGGTATTCGGACTCCGACAGCAGCACGCCGGCCATGAAGGCCCCCAAGGAGGCGGATAGTCCGGCTTCCTCCGCCAGGAAGGCGGTGCCGACGACGATCAGCAGGGCCATGCCGGTGAACACTTCGGGCGTGCGAGCGCCACCGATGGCGCGGAACATCGGACCGGTCAGGAAACGACCGCCGATCAGGATCGCGCCGATGGCTGCCGCACCGATCGCGACATCCCACCATGGCAGATGGTCGGGCACCGCGCTGTCTCCGGCGAGCAGCGGCACCAGGGCGACCAGCGGAATGAACGCCAAATCCTGAAACAGCAACACGGCAAATCCATCCCGCCCCGCTCGGCTTGTCAGCAGGTCCCGTTCGGCCAGCATGGGCAGCACGATCGCGGTGGACGACAGTGCCAGGCCAAATCCCAGGACCACCGCACCACCGAGGGAGACACCAAACAGGTGAGCGACACCGGCAATCGCCGCGGCCGTCAGCAGCAGTTGGGCAGTGCCGATGCCGAACACCGCTCGCCGCATGACCCACAAGCGCTGGGGTCGCAATTCCAGGCCGATCAGGAACAGCAGCATGATCACGCCGAGATGGGCGATATGGGAAATTTGGTCGACATCGGTCACCAGTCGCAGCCCGGCCGGGCCGATCACGATTCCCGCCAGCAGATAGCCGAGCACAGAGCCAAATCCGGCGCGTCGGGTGAGCGGAACGGCGATCGTCGCCGCGGCCAGAAGGGCTGCGAGGGTTGCCAGCATGGGTGTCCGATCCGGTTGAAGGAGCCGGTCGGGCCGGCTTGACGTGCAATATGGGGCGCAATCGGCTGGTGGGAACCGTGACAGTTTGGCGTGCCGGGCTGCCTCGCGTGGCCGCGCGCGCGCCTGTCGGATCGATGGTCGGGCGAATGGCGGCGTTTAGGGGTGACAGGATCGGTGGCCCCGCGTTATCCCTGTCCGGAAACGGTTTCATCCCGACATGCGACCGCGGACCGGTGGCATTGCGGCATCTGTGTGGGGTTTTCCTGAGTGTCTGTCCGGAAACATAGTGCGCCTTTTCAGTGGGCTACCATGAGGCGGCTGGCAGGCGCGGCCCCGAAAGCGATGCGGGGCCATCGATGAGGGGCCGCAACGCACCAGACGCCCATGGTAGTCCGCTGAAAAGGTGCATTATGTTTCCGGACAGACACTGAAGGACCAAAGCCGAATGCGACAGTTGCACTTACCGATGCGTATCTGGGACCTGCCGATCCGCTTGTTTCACTGGGTGCTGGTCTGCCTGATCGCGTTCAGTTGGATCACTTACAAGCAGGGCTGGATGGACTGGCATGTGATCTCTGGGTACACGATCCTGAGTCTGTTGCTGTTCCGTGTCGTCTGGGGCTTTATCGGCAGCGACACGGCTCGCTTCACGTTCTTTCTGAAAAGCCCGCTGGAGGCGTTGCGCCATCTGTCGCACCTGCACCGCCGGGAACCCGATACTGAAATTGGCCACAATGCCGCCGGCGGCTGGATGGTGCTGGTGATGCTGGGGCTGCTGTTCGCCCAGGCGATCACCGGACTGGGCAGCAATGACGATATTTCCGTGGAAGGCCCGCTGGCCACCCGCCTGGGAAAAGATTTGAGCGACCAGGTCACCAGTCTGCATCGTCTGGGATCGAATCTGATCCTGGCGGTGATCGGGATGCACATCCTGGCGATCGTTACCTATGCGGTGCTGAAGCGCCACAATCTGGTCCGGCCGATGATCACGGGAAAGAAACGCCTTCCCGGCGCCACGCGGGCACCGCGCATGGCCAGCCCGGTCCTGGCGGCCGGGGTCTATATCGTCGCGGCAGCGGTTGTCTTCGCGTTCGTTCGCTTCGC
>CAMBXJ010000081.1 GCA_945871455.1 Asaia bogorensis | reverse complement strand
GTTGGATCGCCTTGGTCTCGCGGGCCAGAAGATCGAGGTCAAGATCGGAAGGAAGGCCGGCCAGGATGGCCTCCCAGTCGGAGTCGCCAGGGGCTGTTGCATTATACATCTGCCCTACGAATCGTACTCCGCCGCGTCGCTCCAAATGGTCTTTTCGCAATGTGAGAGATTTTTTCTCCCCGTTGTCGCTATCCTAACGCTGATGGGGGCAGCCCTGCCGTGCCTTGCCACACATCGCCCTGCCTCTCCCCAGCACGGACCCCAGGAAGGAGCCACGACCGTGATCCCGACCTCGAACCTGGCCCATCTCCTGGTCCAGACCGCAAGGCGCTTTCCCGACCGCTCCGCCATCGTCTGGCGCGACCAGACCTGGACCTGGGCGGATTTTCTGCGGCGCGTGCAGGCCGCCGCCGGCGCGCTGACCGAGCGCGGGGTATGCCACGGCGATCGCGTGCTGGTGCATGCCAGGAACTCCAACGCCGTCCTGGAAACCATGTTCGCCACCTGGACCATCGGGGCGACCTGGGTGCCCACCAATTTCCGCCTGACCCCGCCGGAGGTCGCCTATCTCGCGCAATCGTCTGGCGCCTCGGTGCACATCTTCGACAGCGCCTTCCCCGACCACGCCGCCACCGCCAAGGACGAAAACCCGGCGTGCCGGCTGGAAGTCCGCATCGGCGAAGGCGACCTGGAATGGGATGCACTGGCCACCCATCCAAGACCGATCACACAGTTGGCCGATGTGGATCGCGACCACCCCGCCTGGTTCTTCTATACCTCCGGCACCACGGGTCGCCCGAAGGCCGGCATCCTGACCCATGGGCAGATGGAATACGTCATCTGCAACCACCTCTGCGACCTGATGCCCGCCACGACCGAGCGCGATGCGTCCCTGGTTGTGGCGCCTCTGTCGCACGGTGCCGGCATCCACGCCTTGCCACAGATCGCGCGCGGGGCGGCAACCATCCTGCTGTCAGGTGAACGACTGGATTGCGAGGAAGCCTGGCGTCTGGTCGAAAAACACCGGGTCAGCAACATGTTCACGGTTCCGACGATCCTGACCATGCTGACCCGTCACGATGCGGTGGACCGCTACGACCATTCGTCGCTTCGCCATGTCATCTATGCCGGGGCGCCGATGTATCGCGCCGACCAGCTTCATGCGTTGCACAAGCTGGGCCGCGTGATCGTGCAGTATTTCGGCATGGGCGAGGTTACCGGCAACATCACCGTGCTGCCAGCCGACCTGCACAGCGAGAACGACTCCGACATGCCGGTGGGAAGCTGCGGCTTTCCGCGCACCGGAATGGATGTCGCGATCCTGGACGATGCTGGCAGTCACCTGCCGCCCGACACGACCGGCGAGATATGCGTGCGCGGCCCTGGTGTCTTCGCCGGTTACCACAACAACCAGGAGGCCACGGACAAGGCAACCACGTTCGGCTGGTTCCACACCGGTGATCTGGGGCACATGGACGCGCGGGGCTTCGTCTACATCACGGGCCGCGCCTCGGACATGTATATTTCCGGCGGGTCGAACGTGTATCCGCGGGAGATCGAGGAAGCCTTGCTGCTGCATCCCGCCGTCGCGGAAGCCTGCGTCCTGGGCATGCCGCATGAGAAGTGGGGCGAAACCGGCGTCGCGGTTCTGGTGCTGGACCAAGGGGCCGCCCCATGGGCCGATGAGGGCATTCCCCAGCGAAAGGCCCCCGTGTCGGAGGCGGAACTGCTGGCGCATTTGGACGGGCGGTTGGCGAAATACAAATGGCCGACGCGGTTCGTGTTCTGGCCGGAATTGCCGAAATCCGGCTACGGCAAGGTGACCAAGCGCGACGTGAAACGCCTGCTTGAAGGCGCCTGACCGCAAATGGACAACGACCCGATCCGCGCCTCCATCCGCCGCGGGATGCCGTCGGGACCGGGCATTTCGGTCAAGGCGTTATCGCGATCTTCAATACACCGTCACGCTGATGACTGAACAGGTCGTAAGCGGCCTCGATATCGTCCAGTCGAAATCGATGCGTAACCAGGGGTTTCAGGTCGATCCGTTCGGCCTCGATCACCGCCATCAGGCGGCGCATCCGTTCCTTCCCGCCCGGGCACAGGGTCGAGACGATCGTCAGGTCGGCCAGTCCGGCGCCGAACGGTTCCAACGGGATGGAAAGGTCCGAGGAATATACCCCCAGGCTCGATAAGGTTCCGCCGGGACGCAGAACGCGCAACCCGGCGGTGAATGTCGCCTGCGTTCCCAGCGCCTCGATCGCGACATCGACGCCGCGGCCATCGGTCAGGCGCATGATCTCTTGCACCGGATCGACCGCGCGGAAATCCACCACGTGATCGGCGCCCATCTGGCGCGCGACCGCGATCCGCGCCGGCACGCTTTCGACGGCGATGATCGTGGCCGCGCCGGCAAGGCGGGCGCCGGCGGTCGCGCAGAGGCCGATCGGTCCCTGTGCGAACACGGCGACCGTGTCGCCGATCCGCACCATGCCTCTCTCCGCGCCTGAGAATCCGGTCGACATGATGTCCGGGCACATCAGCACCTGCTCATCGGTCAGTCCGTCCGGTACCGGCGCCAGGTTGGCCATCGCGTCGGGCACCAGCACGTATTCGGCCTGGCAGCCATCGATCGTGTTGCCGAATTTCCAGCCGCCGATCGCCTTGAAGCCATGTTTCGTGCCGGCGCCGTCCTGGCTGAGGCATCCGCAAAGACAGGCATTGGAGTAGCCGGATGGCGTGATCGCCCCGGTGATCACGCGCTGGCCCTCGACGTAGCCCTGCACGGCGGAGCCAAGTTTCTCGATGATTCCAACCGGTTCGTGGCCGATCGTCAGGCCGCGGGCGACCGGGTACTCACCCTTCAGGATGTGTATGTCGGTGCCGCAGATCGTGGTCGTGGTGATGCGGACCAGCGCATCCAGGGGGCCGACATCGGGGACCGGCTTGTCCTGCAGCACGATCCGTCCGGGCTCGACGAATATGGCGGCTTTCATCATCGGCATTGGGCACCTCCTCATCTTCAGGTGGGGTGCTATGATCCATACGATCATGACAATTCAGCCATGATCGATGGAGGGGTGACGATGCGTCAGGCCAAGGACATCGGCGCGATCCACGACTATCACGCGCATATCTACTACGATGCGGTCTCCCGTGATCGGGCGGCGCAACTGCGGACCTGGGTGGAGGAGCGCTTCACCGTCCGCATGGGACGCTGGCATGACGTCCCGGTTGGGCCGCATCCCACGGCGATGTATCAGATCGCCTTCGCCCCGGATCAGTTCCCGACGCTGGTGCCGTTCCTGATGATGAACCGCATGGCGCTGACGGTGCTGCTGCATCCGGAATCCGGCCGCCCTCGCGACGATCACACCGTGAACGCGACCTGGATGGGCGAAGTCCTGTCCTTGCGAACCGAAATCCTGCGAGAAACCGACGCGCGATAGTGCGGACAGGACCCGAAAGCTTTGTTCTATCGCTTGATTAACGCGCCGCGACGTTCCGTTCAGGGCTGTCACGCCCTGGCCGTGTCCCTGGGAGTCGACCTAAGCATGAAGCGTCGCCATTTTCTAGCTTTGTTCGCCGTGTTGCCATTGACGGCGCATGTCCCGGCCCGGGCGCAGTCGCCGGACCCGACCGGCCCGCAACCCGAACTGCCCAAGGAAAAACTGGTCATCGCCACAAAGGGCGGCCAGCAGCATATGTTCAACGTCGAAATGGCGTTGACCGCGGAACAGCAGGCGGTGGGAGAGATGTTTCGCACCTCGGTCCCGGAGGACGGCGGCATGCTGTTCGACTGGGGATCGCCGCGCACCTCGATCATGTGGATGAAAAACACGCTGGTGCCGCTGGACATGGTGTTCATCAACCCGGATGGCACGATCCGTTCGATCGCCGAGAACACGGTGCCGTACAGTCTGGCCGCCATCGACAGCCGCGGTCCGGTGCGGGCCACGCTGGAACTGCGCGGGGGCACCACCGCGCGCCTGAACATCCGGGTCGGGGACACGGTCCGGCAGCGGATTTTCGGCAATCCGCCCTGACTTTGGGCGTCGTCTGACCGGTATGCGCGATCCTTCGCCAAGCGCGGGTGCATTTGTGCGGGATCTGCCCCATATTAGCTTTCCTCAAACAAGGTGGCGAAACTGGTGGTAGCGATTCCGATCACGACCTCGATGGTGCATGCCGCTTTCGATGCGACGGCCGCACAGATCGAAGCGCCCGATGCGGCGCGATTCCAGGTGGGCGATTTTGTCGTTTACCCCACGCATGGCGTCGGCAGGGTGGACCGGGTCGGCACGCAGGACATCGGTGGACACTCGCTCAATCTGATCCAGATATCCTTCGACGATAACCAGATGACGCTGCGTGTGCCGGTGTCGCAGGCAGGGGTGTGCGGTCTGCGCAAGATCGCCACCAAGGAAGCAATGGCGGAGGTTCTGGTGACGCTCGCCGGCCGCCCCCGGGTCAGCCGCCTTTTATGGGCACGCCGAGCACAGGAGTTCGTGGCGAGGATTAATTCGGGGGACCTGACGGTGCTGGCGCAGGTGGTGCGCGATTTGCAGAAGGCGGCGGACGGGTCGGGATCCAGCTATAGCCAGCGCAATTTGTTTGAACTGGCGATCGACCGGCTGGCCGGCGAATACGCGGCGGTGACCGGGGTCGGCAAGACCGATGCGCTGGCGCGTCTGACGCAGGTGCTGCGGGAGACCAAGGCGCCGGACGCCGCGGTCGTCGAGACGGTCGCGTCGGTGATCGAGCCGTCCGAAGCGAATTCGGAAGCTGTTGCGTCGTAACCTGAATTATTTTTGTGGCGAAAGCGGCTCCGCGGCCCCATGTTGGGTGGACGGCACTTTTCTGCGTAGACTGGTTGTACCTGCCCTGGCGATGATATCGCATCCGGTGACCAAGATTTTGAAAAGTATTTCGGCCCATACGATGTGGGCCGCCGGGTAGCACGGAGTAGCGACTATGTCTCAAGGAACGGTTAAGTGGTTCAATTCGCAAAAGGGTTTCGGGTTTATCCAGCCCGATGATTCGTCCAAGGACGTCTTTGTCCATATCTCGGCGGTGGAACGGGCCGGCCTTTCCGGCCTGAACGAAGGCCAGAAGCTGACCTATGACCTGGAGCAGGGTCAACAGGGCAAGACCTCGGCGATCAACCTTAAATCGGTCTGATCACGGGTGCCGGCGCCGCTTCGCGGCGACGCCGGCAACGAGGCATGCCCCGATGGACCTTATGGCGTTCGCGGCCAGCCAATTCGGCCGGTCGCACGGTTGATGATGCCTGGATGGGCGCATTGGCTGCTATTCGAGATGCCCTTGTTCGCGGCGGTGATCATCGGCGCGCATCTGACGGTGTCGTGCGGTCAGACTGTTCTGCATCATTGGCTGGGCCATAAGCGCTTCGGCGGATGGTTTTTCCGCAACCATATCAATTTCCATCACACCTTCTATGCGCGCGGTCATCTCGAATCGGCGATTTATCACGGCTCCGACGGCAAAAACACGCCCTTCTTCCTGGTGCCAATCGCGCTGATCGCGGCTGGCCTGTTCTTCGTGTTGCCCATCGGGTTGTTTCTGACCCTGATCGCGGCGTCCGGTGCGTCGTTCGGCGCGCATGTGGTGCTGGACCGGGAGTATCATGTGCATGGGTCCTGGTTGACCCGGTTCGCCTGGTTTCGCCGCAAGCAGCAGCTCCATTTCGTCCATCATCTGCATGCCAACGCGAACTTCGCGGTGATGGATTTCTTCTGGGACCGCGCCTTCCGCACCTTCCGCAAGCCGGACCCGTCCGGGCGTTGAGCCTGTCCGCGATGACGGCCACCGCGTGGCGGATCGGCCGAACCGGTCGGCAATCGCGCGACGGCGCGTGGGCAATCGCGCGGCGGTGCGTGGGCAATCGCGCGACGGCGCGTGGGTAATCGTGCGACGGCGCGTGGGTAATCGTGCGACGGGGCCGGTATAGTGCTTGCCTTGGCGGGCCTGGACTCATAGGTTCCGGCCGAGTCGTCGGGGTGTGGCGCAGCCTGGTAGCGCGCCTGTTTTGGGTACAGGAGGTCGTGGGTTCGAGTCCCGCCGCCCCGACCAGACGATCGATGCCCAGTCTGTCGGAGAATCGTCCATGCGTGCCCGCATCTACCAGCCGCCGAAAAACGCCATGCAATCCGGCTGGGCCAAGACGCATGATTGGGTGCTGGAATTCATGCCCAGCGCGCCGCGGCGGGCCGACCCGCTGATGGGCTGGATCGGCAGCGAAGATACGCAAAAGCAGGTCCGACTGACTTTCGCCACGCGCGACGAAGCTATCGCCTACGCCGAACGCAATGGTGTGCTGGCCGAGATCGAATTGCCGCAGTCCCGCCGCGTGCGTCCCAAGGCCTATGCGGACAATTTCAAATACGGCCGGACGGTGAACTGGACGCATTGACCCGGCCGCCGGGTCCGTCCGTTGGCGGTCTATACCGAGGTTACCGACGAGGCGCTCGCCGCATTCCTGGTCGATTACGACATCGGCTCCATGGTGGCGTTTCGCGGCATCGCGGAAGGCGTGGAGAATTCCAACTTCTCGCTGCGCACGACGTCGGGCGATTTTATTCTCACCTTGTATGAAAGGCGCGTCGATCCGGCGGACCTGCCCTGGTTCCTGGGTCTGATGGAGCATCTGGCACAGCGCGGCATCGTCTGCCCGCAGCCGGTGCGGGGGCGAGACGGGGCCGCGTTGCGCCATCTATGCGGGCGGCACGCGGCGATCACCACCTTCCTGCCCGGCGTCTGGCCGCGGCGGGTGCGGGGCGAGCATTGCGGTCCGGTGGGATCCGCCCTGGCCGCGCTGCATCTGGCCGGCGTGGATTATGCACCACGTCGCGTCAACGCCCTGGGGCCGAGCGATTGGGTGCCGCTGCTGGACCGGTCGCGGGCACGGGCGGGGGAGGTTCAGGCCGGGCTTGCCTTGGACCTGGATCGGGCTTTGTCGTCCATTTTGACCGCTTGGCCGGTGGATCTGCCGGTCGGTCACATCCATGCCGACCTCTTCCCGGACAACGTGTTTTTCCTGGATGGGAAATTGTCGGGCCTGATCGATTTCTATTTCGCGGCGACCGACGTGCTCGCCTACGACATCGCGATCTGTCTGAACGCCTGGTGCTTCGAGCCGGATTTTTCCTTCAACGTCACCAAGGCACGCGGTCTGTTGTCGGCGTATCAGGCGGTCCGGCCACTTTCCATGCGGGAACGGGCGGCCTTGCCGGTGTTGTGCCAGGGCGCGGCGATGCGGTTCCTGCTGACCCGGCTGTTCGACTGGTTGAACACCCCGGCGGGCGCGCTGGTCACCCGCAAGGATCCGCGCGAGTATTTTCGCCGCCTGCGGTTCCATTTGTCCGCCCAGGATGAGCACGCCTATGGCATCTAAGGACGTCACCGTGTCGCTCCCTGTCGATCCGGAGCGGGTTGTGGACATCTGGACCGATGGCGGGTGTAAGCCGAATCCGGGTCCCGGCGGCTGGTCGGCAATCATGGTGTATCGTGGTGTGGAGAAGGAGTTGTCCGGCTACGAACCGGACACCACGAACAATCGGATGGAGCTGACGGCTGCGGCTTCGGCGCTGGAGACGTTGAAGCGGCCGTGCGAGGTGCGACTCTACACCGACAGCGAATATCTGAAGAATGGCATCACCCGTTGGCACCAGGGCTGGGTGCGCAAGAACTGGCGCAACGCCGCGGGCGACCCGGTGAAGAACATGGATCTATGGCGCCGCATCCTGGATGCCGCCGCCACGCATCAGGTGGAGTGGCATTGGGTGCGCAGCCATGTGGGCATTCCGCTGAATGAGCGTGCCGACAAGCTGGCAACCCAGGCCCGGGAAGATGGGGTCGCGCAAGGGCGGAAACGGCGCTGATGCAACGCTAAAGCCCTGTTTGGGGATATGATGCACTCATAAAAGGGGTAGCAATGTCTCTTTGCGGTTTGTTGCCCCGCATTGCCCGGCTAGACCCGGCAAACCGCGCTTCAACCCCAAAAAGGGGGCGGTAAGTCCGGCGCTGACGGGGAGGGGACGCCTATGGGTCATTGTTTCGGCCGGCTGGCATAAGACGCGCTCAAGAGTAACCGCGTCGCCCGATATGCGATGCACCATGGCGGACACACCGGTTGGTGTTGCGGAATTGGCGCGGTCATTCTCCGGGAGCGCCTGATGACAGTCGGCCAACCGCCCCGGTTGGACAGCAAGCCAGCCGCACGCTACACGGCCCCGCCCGCGCCGGTGCAGGAGAGTGACCGTGCCAGATTCCCCCGATCCCCTGCCCAGACACACCCTGCCCAGACACACCCTGCCCAGACGTGCCCTCGGCATGGCGCTTGCCGCGATCGCACTCACACCGAACTCGGCGGCGGCGCACGCGATCCTGGAAGCCAGCCAACCAACCGCCAACGGCTCGGTTCCCGCTGGAACGATCCAGCTTCGCCTGCGCTACAACAGCCGGATCGACCGGACCCGCTCGGTGCTTACCCTGATCCGACCGGACAAGACCCGAATGCCGGTCGCCATCGACCCCGACGGCCCCCCCGAGGCGATCAACGCCAACCTGGACCTGCCGCGGGGAGCCTACGTGATGCGCTGGCAGGTGCTGGCGATCGACGGCCATATCACGCGCGGCGACCTGCCGTTCACGGTCGCGGGTCCCTGAGCCGTGGAACTGCTGCTCGACCTGTTCGGCTATCTGTCGATCATCCTGCATGGCGCCACGATCCTGGCCCAATCCATCACGATGGGTGCGATCGTGTTCCTGGCGTGCCTGGTGCGCCCGCTGTCGCCTCGGCTGCAACAGGCCGGCCCCTCCATCGCCGCCGGCACCGTCAGGCTGGCCACCTGGGGCGCCGCCGCTCTGCTGCTGACCGAGGCCGCGACCGTCGCGCTTCAGGTCGCGGTCCTGATCGACACGGTCCACCTGGATTTCGTCAACGCCGCGACCGCCCATTTCGCGATTGCCGGGCTGATTAAAGCCATTGTCGCCGCGATCCTACTGGCGCTGTTGCTGACCAAGGGCACCCACGCGCCGACCGCGCTTCTGCTGCCCGTCACCGTCCTGGGCTTTGCTGCCGCGACCTTGACCACCCACGCCGTGGCGCGCCTCGACGACCGAGCCCTGTTGCTGGCCATCGGTTGGCTGCACCAAGCGGGTGCGGCGATCTGGATCGGCGGCATCCCGAGCTTCCTGATGGCGCTTTCGCGTGCCACCACCCCAACCGCGATCCGCTTGATCGGCGCCCGTTTCTCCCGCCTGTCGATGCTGGGCGTCGCCTGCATTCTGTTCAGCGGCATCGGCATGTGCGTCCATTACATCGGCGACCTGTGGGGCTTCTACGGCACCGCCTACGGCGTCATGGTTTCCGCCAAAATCATCCTTTTCCTCCTCCTGCTCGGCCTTGGCGGCATGAATTTCCTGCTGGTCGAGCGGTTGCGCTCCAACCCCGGCACATCAATCAACCGCCTGCGCCGGTTCGCGGAAGTGGAGGTCGGGATTGGCGTCGCGATCTTTTTCGCCGCCGCTTCCCTGACCTCGGTGCCCCCGGCGATCGACCTGACCGACGACCGGGTGACCTGGCCCGAGATCGTGGAACGCTACACCCCCGCCTGGCCCAGACTGACCAGTCCCGATCACAATTCCCTTGCGCTTCCCGCCTTGCAGCAGAAGCTGGATCAGGAGGCGGCGCAGACCCGCGCCGCTCCGCAGGCCGCGTTCGTTCCGGGGGCCGGAGAACTGCCGCCGCGCAATGCGGCCGATATCGCCTGGTCCGAATACAATCACCACTGGGCCGGACTGTTCGTGGTTACCGTCGGGCTGCTGGCCCTGCTCAACCAGGCCGGCGTGGGCTGGGCGCGACATTGGCCGCTGGTGTTCCTGGGGCTGGCGGTCTTCCTCTTCATCCGCTCCGATCCGGAAACCTGGCCCCTGGGCGATGTCGGCTTCCTGGAGAGTTTCCGGGATGTGGAGGTGCTGCAGCACCGCTCCTACGTTCTGCTGATCGTGGTGTTCGCCTGGTTCGAATGGCGCGTCAGGACATCGGGGCGGACCAGCGGCGGTCAGGCCCTGGTGTTCCCGCTGCTCTGCGCCGCGGGCGGCCTTCTTCTGCTGACCCACAGCCACGCCATCGCCAACGTCAAGGAGCAGTTGCTGATCGAACTGAGCCATACGCCGCTGGCCCTGGCCGGGATCGTGGCAGGGTGGAGCCGGTGGCTGGAATTGCGGCTCGACCCGAAGACCGAGCCGGTGGCGCGCCGGATCGCCGGCTGGGTATGGCCGACCTGTATCCTGCTATGCGGGCTGATCCTGCTGGATTACTGGGAAGCGTGAACGTGGCGGCTGATCAGCCGGCAGGCGAAGGGTGACGGTGGTTCCGGCCCCGGGTTCCGAATCGAACAGCAATTCCGCCCCCATCGCCCGGGCAAGGTAGCGGCTGAGCGTCAGTCCGGTCCCATCCACATTCAGCGGTTGGGTGTCCTGCGCGGGTTGTGCGCTCAACGGGGCCGCCAGTTTGCGCAACGCCTCGGCGGTCATACCGATGCCGGAGTCGCGCACGATCAGTTCCACGAAATTCGGCCCGGTTTCGGTCGCGAGTTCGATCACTGCGCCGCGCGGTGAAAACTTCAGCGCATTGGCCAGAATGTTGTCCAGGATCCGCCGAACCGCCCAGATATCCGCGAACGCGACACGCGCCGGCCCTGGTTCGGCATCGATGGCCAGAAGGATGTCCTTGTCGTTGGCGATGGGTTGCATGGCGGAGACGGCCTGATGGATCATCCGATCGACATCGAGCGGCTCCGTCCGGATCAATCTTTCGTCGAGATGGGTCAGGTCGATCAGATTCTCGATCATCCCGATCAACTGCTTGCCGCTGGCCTGGACCTGGCCGAGCGAGGCGCGCTGGTCGGGGCGGCAGTCGGCCATCATGACGCCGCATAGTCCCACCAGGCCGTGCAGCGGCTGACGGATTTCGTCGCTGAGGGTCGACAGGATCGCGGTCTTCATACGCTCCGCCGCTTCCGCCCGCTGGGTCTGGGCGGCCAGACGATCCTGGATGTCGCGGGCATGGTGCACCAGGGTCGCGGTGACGATCACCGCGACGATCGACAGCGTCCGGTTGGTCAGGGCCACGGATTGATCCGGATTGATAACCGGAAAGAAGAACCCGCCGACAATGAGGGAGATCGCGACCAACGCCAGCCACCAGACCGACCGGG